>NZ_RCVZ01000012.1 GCF_003668575.1 Falsibacillus albus
GGGCGGCCCGGATTACCTGCTCTTGCATATGCAGGCGAAAACAACTTCAGAAATGCTTTAATCATACTAAAAAGGCTGACCGATTTATCGGTCAGCTTTCTTTTTGAGGTTTCTGACATGATGATCGATGTTTAAGGCAGCCTTTTTTTACACAAATACCAGTCAATACATTCGAGGTCTTGCTGTTGTTCCCTTACTTTCATATCATCATGTGTTTTAGGCGGAGATAAAAGAACACTATCACCAGGATTCCAATTGGCAGGTGTCGGTGTTTTGTGTTTGTCTGTCGTCTTTAGTGCTTTTACGAGCCGGACAATTTCATCCATATTCCTGCCGGTGGTCAGCGGGTAATAAATAATGGAACGGACCTTTTGATTGTCGTCGATGACAAAGACGGCCCTGCTTGTTTCCGTTTGGCTTTCATCGGGCATGATCATTCCATAGGATGTGGCGACCTTCCGATCCAGGTCTGCAATAACAGGGAATTCTATGGATAGATTAAAGTTTTGTTCTATGTTTCGTATCCATGCAAGATGAGAAGAAACACTGTCCACACTCAACCCCAGTAATTCTACCCCTTCTTCCTTGAGCTGCGGATATATATGTTGAAATGCTACAAATTCAGTTGTGCAAACAGGTGTGAAGTCAGCTGGGTGAGAAAATAGAACGAACCACTTTCCTTTAAAGTCAGAGAGTGATAATTGGCCATGGGTGGTTTGTGCTGTGAAATCAGGTGCGGAAGAGCCGATTCTAGGGAGCTGATTGACTGTTTCTGATTCAACATTCATTAAGTATCCCTCCTCGAAAGATTACATACGGTGTTTTCCCTTGAGAAAATAAGATAAACATACCTTAATGGGTAAAAAACCTCTCGCTGAAGGGTTTAAAAAATTGTTTATTATTTTATGAAAAGGGAATACATCGTATAAATCAATGCGTGTTTTTGCAATGCTCTTTTCGTAAAGTTTGTTGCTATCCTTCAAAGGTTGTGTAAGGGTGATTTCCGCTGCAGGTTGCTCGTTTTCCGAGGGGCGTGCCGTGAGCCTCCTCGCTTTGCTGCGGGGTCTCACCTGGCCCGCTGTTCCCTCCGGAGACTCGCACCTTCCGCTCCAATCAACTTCTTATGATGAGTTATCTTAAAAAAACAGTTAAAAACAACAATCTTTGAGAAAACAGCCTTTTACAATGGAAGATGATATAAAAAAGAACCGATCCCTGAAGGAACCGGTTCTTCTATAAATGTTCCGCCGATTATTTGTGTTCGGCCTCCAATACTTCTTCCATTTCATTAAATGTTTCTTCAACAGCTTTCTTAGGACGGTTTGTGATGTTACTTACAACAATAACCGCGATTAAGCTTAGGAAGAAGCCTGGGATCATTTCGTACATGTAATCTTTTAATGCATCGACGCTAATCCAAATGACGACTGTAACTGCACCGACGATCATGCCGGCCAATGCGCCCCATTTTGTCATCCGTTTCCAGTACAAGCTTAGAAGGATGGCAGGTCCAAATGCAGAACCGAATCCAGCCCAAGCGTTACCAACGAGTCCTAGGATCGTGTCATTAGGCGTCAATGATAATAAGATACCAACGACTGCAACCAATAGTACTGCTAAACGACCAATCAACACAAGCTCTTTATCAGATGCATTACGGCGAAGGAATGCTTTATAGAAATCCTCCGTCAACGCACTGGACGTTACGAGGAGCTGTGAAGAAATTGTACTCATGATCGCAGCAAGGATGGCTGCCAGCAAGAATCCTGTAATATAAGGATTGAACAATACTTGTGCAAAATAGATGAAAATCGTTTCTGGATCATCCAGCGTAAGATTATTCATATGAATATAAGCAAGTCCGACTAAACCTGTAAGCAATGCACCGATGATGGAGATGATCATCCAAGTCATCGCGATGCGGCGAGCAGGCTTCAGTTCTTTAATAGAAGAAATGGCCATAAATCGAACGATGATATGCGGCTGTCCGAAATAGCCCAAGCCCCATGCAAGTAAAGAGATGATTCCAACAAAGGTTGTCCCTTTGAATAAATCGAGCAATGTCGGATCAATGCTTCTGACCTCATTAAATACAGTGGCAGTACCGCCTAGATCTGTAAAGGCCACAATCGGAACCATGACAAGAGCGACAAACATGATGCAGCCTTGTGCAAAGTCCGTTAAACTTACTGCCAAGAATCCGCCGAATAGTGTATAGCAGATTACGACAGCTGCCGTGATGAATAAGCCCATGCGGTAATCCAGTCCGAAGGCTGATTCGAATAGTGTTCCACCGGAAACCAGTCCTGCGGAAGTGTACAGGGTAAAGAAAATGATGATAACGATACCTGAAACAAAGCGTAGAATTCTGGACTTATCCATGAAGCGGTTTTCAAAGTAGTCTGGGATAGTAATGGAGTCATTTGCAACCACCGTATAGGTACGAAGACGAGGTGCCAACAATAGATAGTTCAAGTATGCCCCGATGGACAATCCTACCGCGATCCATGCCCCGGATAAACCGTCTACGTACATGGCACCGGGCAATCCCATTAGCATCCATCCACTCATGTCGGATGCACCTGCAGATAATGCAGTAACGGCTGGACCTAATCCACGTCCACCTAACATATATTCCGATAAGTTCCCAGTTGATTTTTTATATGCATAAAAACCAATTAGCAACATACCGACAAAGTAAATTCCTAACGATATTATCGTTCCTATTTCCACTTTATCTCTCCTTTGATGTTGTAATTTTTAAGAGCGGCTGAACGACGAACCGCCTGCTCTTAGCCTACGGTTCAATAACCTAACAAAGATTTACCCGATGTTCAAGGAATTGAAACATTTGAAACATTGTACGGAAGTCCGTTCACCCTATATGAGATAAGGGATGAGCGCTGGTTAAAAACAAATTAAAGTAAAACTATTCAGAATATACCGACATAAATATTATATAAATATTTAGTCAACTTTCGAGGCGTGTTCTGAAGGGTTTCAACGATATTATTTTTCTCCCATTTTTTCCACTTTAGTCAAAAAAATATTAAGTCGATTTATTTAGAATAACCTGCTTGGAAAACAAGCAGGTTCAAAAGAGGAAATAGGATATTATTCAATTGATATTAAAGGCTTTTTAAGTACGCTTCCGGATCAAATGCTTCACCCTCGATGACCATCGCAGTCATCCCATTCTCCGAACCCGATTCATGCTCTTCACCCGTATCCCAATAAACGGCCATCCCGGGTTTGACGGGGTGTGGTTCTTCGCCTTTTATTTTCACCCATCCCGTTCCTTCGACAACAAGAAAGAGTTGTGGACAAGTTGCCTGATGCATTCCAAGGACGCTGCTTGATTCGAAATGCATGCAGCCAATCTGAAACGGCGTTTGCGTCTTCAAAATCGGACTGATGCCAACCCCGCGGCTGTTGAAGCGGGTGATGCTTCTTTTTGTGTCTGGATCAAAGCGATAAAACTTCATATGATCAACCCCTTTTTCCTTCTATATAAAAGTATATTTTATTGTCCATATAATGAAGAGACTTGAATTCATAGGTAAAAAATGGTATGAACGATTCCTCTTTTTCACCATATTTGCAACAAGCCGAATGTTTTATCACATGGATAATCGGCCATCCTTGTGATATGTAGACTTCGTGGTACAATATAAATTGTTGGACTGTGTCTATTTGAAGTTGATACTAAACAAAGAATTTTGATATTATCAATATTATTGTATTTTTTGCTCGAATATTTTCGGAGGTGAAAGGAATGTCCAGAATTTCCAAAGACGAGGTAAAGCACGTTGCACACCTTGCCAGACTTGAATTTTCAGAACAAGAAGTTGAAAAATTCACGAATCAGCTTGATGCCATCATCGGCTTCGCAGAACAGCTGAATGAATTGGATACATCATCCGTTGAGCCGACATCCCACGTGCTTGATATGAAAAACGTCATGCGTGAGGATAAGCCGACGAAAGGTCTTCCTCGTGAAGAAGTGTTGAAGAATGCACCAGATCATCAAGATGGACAAGTACGTGTACCATCCGTCTTAGAATAAGGAGGGGTATTGATGTCATTATTTGACCATAAAGTTTCAGAGCTTCATGAGCTTTTACATAAGAAAGAAATCAGCGTCTCAGATCTTGTGAGTGAATCTTACCAAAGAATCGGAGCAGTGGAAGATCAAGTGAAGGCTTTTTTGACGCTTGATGAAGAACGTGCCCGTCAAAAAGCGAAGGAATTGGACGCCAAGCTTGGCACCGATGAATCAAAAGGACTGCTTTTCGGAATGCCAATCGGAATCAAGGATAACATCGTGACGAATGATCTCCGTACGACATGCGGCAGTAAAATCCTTGAGAATTTTAACCCGATTTATGATGCAACCGTCATAAACAAGCTTCATGCGGCGGAAACAGTAACGATTGGAAAGCTGAATATGGATGAATTCGCAATGGGGTCCTCCACAGAAAATTCCGGCTTCCAAAAGACTCGCAATCCTTGGAATCTTGAAACGGTTCCAGGTGGATCTTCAGGCGGATCTGCGGCATCCGTTGCAGCAGGAGAAGTATTATTTTCATTAGGTTCCGACACAGGCGGCTCCATCCGCCAGCCGGCAGCATTCTGCGGTGTGGTCGGATTGAAGCCTACATATGGCCGTGTTTCCCGTTTCGGCTTAGTGGCATTCGCCTCTTCATTGGACCAAATCGGACCGATCACTCGTACAGTTGAAGACAATGCCTATCTATTACAAGCGATTTCAGGTCTGGATCCGAATGATTCAACATCTGCCAATGTCGATGTGCCGAACTTTGCCGAGTCATTGACCGGGGATGTTAAAGGGCTGCGCATCGCTGTACCGAAAGAATATTTGGGTGAAGGCGTAAGCGAAGAAACGAGACAGTCCGTAATGAGTGCGTTAAAGGTGCTTGAAGGTCTTGGCGCAACTTGGGATGAAGTTTCCCTACCACATTCTAAATACGGGGTTGCAACCTATTATTTATTGGCATCTTCTGAAGCGTCTGCCAACTTGGCGCGTTTTGACGGGGTACGCTACGGTTATCGTTCCCCTAATGCCGAAAACTTGATGGAGCTTTATAAGAAAACACGTTCCGAAGGCTTCGGGGAAGAAGTGAAGCGCCGCATCATGCTCGGAACATTTGCATTAAGCTCAGGCTATTATGATGCGTACTATAAAAAAGCTCAGCAGGTCCGTACATTGATCAAAAAGGATTTCGAAGACGTATTCGAAAACTATGACGTCATCGTTGGACCTACGACACCGACACCAGCCTTTAAAATCGGTGAAAAAATCGATGATCCATTGACGATGTATGCCAATGATATTTTGACAATCCCAGTAAACTTGGCAGGCGTCCCGGGAATCTCCGTCCCTGCAGGTTTATCTTCCACTGGATTGCCGCTTGGATTGCAAATCATTGGAAAGCATTTCGATGAAAGCACAGTATACCGCGTGGCGCATGCATTTGAACAAGCAACAGATTTTCATACACAAAAACCAGGACTGTAAGGGGTGAAAACGAGTGAACTTTGAAACGATCATCGGACTTGAAGTCCATGTTGAATTAAAAACGGATTCGAAAATCTTCTCTCCTGCACCGGCGCACTTCGGGGCGGAGCCTAATACAAATACAAACGTGATCGACCTTGGCTACCCAGGTGTATTGCCGGTCTTGAACAAGCGTGCAGTCGATTTCGCGATGAAGGCTGCGATGGCATTGAACTGTGAAATCGCAACGGATACGAAATTTGACCGCAAAAACTATTTTTACCCGGACAATCCGAAAGCCTATCAAATCTCCCAATTTGATAAACCGATCGGCGAGCACGGCTGGATTGAAATCGAAGTAAACGGGAAAAAGAAAAAAATCGGGATCACCCGTCTTCATCTTGAAGAAGATGCCGGTAAGTTGACCCACTCCGGCGAAGGTTATTCCTTGGTCGATTACAACCGCCAAGGCACACCTCTCATTGAAATCGTATCCGAACCGGACATGAGGACGCCGGAAGAGGCTTATGCTTACTTGGAGAAATTGAAATCCATCATTCAATATACAGGCGTATCCGATTGTAAAATGGAAGAAGGATCCCTTCGCTGTGACGCGAACATCTCCCTTCGCCCGATCGGACAAGAACAATTTGGTACGAAGGCTGAATTGAAAAACTTGAATTCCTTCAACTTTGTCCGTAAAGGCCTTGAGTTTGAAGAGAAACGCCAAGAAAAAGAACTATTGTCCGGCGGCATCATCCAGCAGGAAACACGCCGTTTCGATGAATCCACTGGAAAGACCATTTTGATGCGCGTCAAGGAAGGTTCGGATGACTACCGCTACTTCCCTGAGCCAGATCTCCTGTCCCTTCATATCGACGAAGAGTGGAAGGAACGAGTACGTGCTGAGATCCCTGAACTTCCGGACCAGCGCCAAAAACGTTATGTCGAGGAATTGAACTTGCCGGCATACGATGCCATGGTATTGACGCTGACAAAAGAAATGTCCGATTTCTTTGAAGAAACCATCGCTGCCGGAGCCGATACGAAGCTTGCTTCCAACTGGCTCATGGGTGAAGTCTCCGCATACTTGAACGCTGAGCAAAAAGAGCTCCACGACGTCGCGTTGACGCCTGAGAGCTTGGCAGGAATGATCAAGCTGATTGAAAAAGGAACGATCTCTTCCAAAATCGCGAAGAAAGTCTTCAAGGAATTGGTTGAAAAAGGCGGAGACCCTGAAAAGATCGTCAAAGAAAAAGGACTCGTCCAAATTTCGGACGAAAGCGAGCTGTTGAAGATCGTCACCGAAATCCTCGATGCCAACGAACAATCCATCGAAGATTACAAAAATGGGAAGGACCGCGCACTAGGCTTCCTAGTCGGACAAATCATGAAAGCGACTAAAGGCCAGGCCAACCCGCCAATGGTCAACAAATTATTGATTCAAGAAATGGACAAACGATAAAAAGATTTGATTTGAAGAAGCTGGCCTCGGCCAGCTTTTTTTTGTTTGGGAAGGGTGCGTGCGAATATTTGATTGTTTGTGGTAGTGCGAAATTTGTCGTCTGTTGTCGGTTGGCCGATATCTTGTGGGTTTAGACCGATATATTTAGATTTAGACTGATAAATTTTAATTTAGACCGATATATGCAAGAAACAGACCGAAATATGTTTTTTTAGTATAAAACCGCTCAATTGATCTTTGAATTTTTACCAGTATTAAAGGATTTGAATGTTCCCTTAGAGAAATAAGAGGATAAATCGAGAAAGGAGAACTAAATGAACATAAAACCCCGTAAGTTTCCCCAATATTTGAATCATTTAGAAGCGCTGGATCGAAGATTAAAAGCCAATAATCAAAAATCAGAAAGAGTAAAAGAGGCACTTCGCAAAAGAAGAGCAGGGTTTAAAGGCGAAAAGGAATTAGATTATCACGTAGAGCTCCTTCCAGAAAAAGAATATTATATTCTAAATGACTTACGGCTTTTTGACGGGAGACAGTATTTTCAAATAGACACTCTGATCATTTCACGTCATTGCTACAATATTTTAGAGGTTAAAAATATTTCAGGCATTCTGCATTTCGACCCAAAGCTGAACCAATTGATTAGGGTTCAAGATGGGGTAGAAGAAGCCTTTCCTTATCCGCTTATCCAAGTTGATCGCCAAACATATCAATTAAAAAAGTTTTTAAAGCTTCATAATTTACCCGATCTCCCAGTGAAATCATCGGTTGTTATTGGAAATCTCCGAACAATTATCAAAATGACCTCTCATAGTAATCAAATTATTGAAAAAATTATTCATAGTGCGAAGGTTCCTTTAGAAATCTTATCTCTGACAAAAAAGATTCCTAAAACATTAAATGATCTTCAGCAGTTGAAAAGAATATCTAAAAAGATTTGTAAATTAAATGTTGAACTACAAAGAAATGCTAGAGAAATGATGGGGATACCAATCTCTGATATTTTAACAGGAGTTCAATGCACAAAATGTTTGGGTCTCCCCATGAATCGTTTGAGAGGGACCTGGTGCTGTCAGTTGTGTGGTCATCATTCAAAAAATGCCCATATTAAAGCACTAAGTGATTATTTACTTTTAATTGATAATAAAATCACGAACAAAGAGACTCGAGACTTTCTGCACATACAATCCCGAACTATCGCAAAAAAACTCCTCACCTCCCTAAATCTCCCGCAAATCGGCACCAACAAAGGCCGAATCTATTACCTTGATCACGATATATTCACGCCATTTTCCAAATGAAATTACTAATATGCCTACAATTATAAAAAACAGTCTAATACTCCCGTGTGTATTTTTGAGAAACAGAAAAAATAAGTAATATTTAACTATTTTAAATATTTGTTATTTTCTGTATATTTTAGCTTGTACTCATAAAATCAATGAAAAGAGGAGTGTTGTTTAGTTGAAAAAACATTTGGTCACGTTTGGTTTGGTTGCAGGGCTTGTGATGAGTCCGACGCTGTCCACTTATGCTGCAGGGTCTGCCGGTTTGTCTGAGAAGGTGAATTGGAGCCACAAAGTAGGTACGCCGGAATTCGTATCAGGAAAATTGACAAAAGCATCTTCTGCATCTCCTGAAGCGATTGTTTTTGATTATTTTAACGGGAAGAAAGGGACGTTCAAGTTTTCTGGCGATGCGAAGAATTCCTTTAAGATCATCGGCAAGCAGAAGGACGAGCTAGGATTTACAGTTCTACGCCTTCAGCAGGTTTATCAAGGGACGCCTGTCTTCGGGTCTGTCGTGACGGCGCATGTCAACAAGGAGGGTGTGCTTACAGCGGTTTCCGGAGCTGTTCAACCAAATCTGGACACGAAGGCATCTTTAAAGTCATCCCACAAGCTTGCCAAGAAAGAAGCCATCCAAATGGGTGAGTCCGATTTAGTTCAAGCGGTTGGATCACAGCCAGACTATGAATATGCCCCGAAAGCAGAATTCGTCATCTTCATGAAGGATGATGCCGCACATTTTGCCTATCATGTAAACTATAACTTCTTATCACCGGAACCAGGCAACTGGGACTACTTTGTCGATGCTTCCTCAGGTGAAATTCTATCAAAATATAATTCTATCGATCATGCCAAACCGGGCGGCGGAGGCGGAGCCACTGGAGGCACCAATACGGTCGGAACCGGTACTGGTGTATTGGGAGATCAGAAATCAGTGAATACAACTCTATCTGGATCCACTTATTACTTGCAGGATAATACACGCGGGCAGGGGATATATACGTATGACGCCAAAAATCGCCAAAGGCTCCCAGGTTCATTATGGACAGATGCAGATGATGTGTTCAATGCTTCCTATGATGCGGCTGCAGTCGATGCCCACTACTATGCAGGTGTGACATACGACTATTATAAAAATGTGTTCAACCGCAATAGCTATGATGGAAATGGTGCTGCCTTGAAAGCGTCCGTCCATTATGGCCGCAGCTATAACAATGCATTCTGGAATGGCCAGCAAATGGTATACGGTGATGGAGACGGTACAAACTTCATTGAATTTTCCGGTGGCATCGATGTCGTCGCTCACGAGTTGACTCATGCGGTCACGGAAAGAACGGCTGGATTGGTCTACTCTGGAGAGTCAGGCGCCATCAATGAATCCATTTCTGATATTTTTGGTACTCTAGTAGAATTCTATTCGAACAATAATCCGGATTGGGAAATCGGCGAGGATATTTATACGCCGAACAAGCAGGGGGATGCTCTAAGGTCGATGTCAGATCCTACGAAATATGGAGATCCTGACAATTATGCCAATCGCTATACCGGCACGAGCGACAATGGCGGCGTCCATACGAATAGCGGTATAAGCAATAAGGCTGCCTATCTTCTCAGCCAAGGCGGGACTGCATACGGTGTGAAGGTGACAGGAGTCGGTACAAGCAAAACGGGTGCGATCTTCTATCGGGCATTGACTCAATATTTGACACCTAATGCAACATTCAGCCAACTTCGGGCGGCAGCGGTTCAATCCGCTTCAGATCTATACGGATCCAGCAGCCAGGAAGTCAGCAGCGTGAACGCAGCATTTGATGCAGTCGGCGTTCATTAATCCATATGATATAAGGGATGTCCAACAATTGGACATCCCTTTTCCATTATTTCTGTTCAATCAACCCGACGCCCATTCCGACGGGGTCGACAATATAGGCGAGATAAAACTCATCAAACTCCATTTTTTCACGGACGATTTGTGCCCCGTTATTTTTGGCTTCCTCCAGAGCTTGATCAATGGAGTCCACTTCCAATTGAAGGCGGACGCCGTGCGGATAGTCGCTCGGTCCCAAGGCGATGCCGCCGTTGATTCCATTTTCCCCGTTTGCTTGACTACCCGTATCCACCGGATGATATCCCCAATTGGCTTCGCCTACTTTCCATCCAAATACCTTTGAATAAAAATTGGATGCCTTTTCAGGGTCTTGTGTGCTGATTTCAAATGCAACGACTTTTGCCATTTTCACCCTCCTAAAATGATTGTTCTACTTATAGACGATTCAAGCTGTAAAAAGTTCAGTATTTTAAGAAACTTTTTATGTTTGACATGACATAAAAGTCGATTCTGGGAGTAGTAATGAATAGGGGGTGGTAGACTATTGGACGACTTAAAGAAGCATTTGACTGAAATTCGGCCGTATACGTATGTGGCAAACAGTGATCCCAATTATGTAGAGAAATGTCTGAAGTTCTTTCCGAAAGACCGCCTTTTGTTGTATAATCACGCCCATCAATTGCTGGATAAAGGGAAATTAGCAGAAGGGATCAAGTATTTGCAAAAGTCGAGCGATCTCGGATATATCCAGGCCAAGAGAGATTTAGAGCTGTTGAATAAATTCAATGACTGGCCGAGAGCCAATCCAAAAGAAAAGATAAGAGAATCAAGTTTATGGAAATGGCTGCTGGCGCTCTTTTTGCTGGTATTATTCCTTTTTATCCTATTGGCAGGTTGGAAATATATCGAAAATAAATTTTTCATAGAGAAGAATGATTATTTTTATCAGTATCATGAATATCATCAGCCTTCCCCGGATGATCAAAAGACAGATGGGGCAGCCCTCCTTGGCAGTGACAAGGATTCCATCAAAGGGGAGGTGCCGATGCTCGCAGCATCGAATGCCATCTTCCGATATAAGGAAATGCATGGTGCGTTCCCAGCAAGCCTCGACGAGTTAACCGGCGGGGCTCCTTCTAATTTTCTCTCCAAATGGGAGGGGATCGAGAACGATGTCCCTGCAGGGCTCTTGAATGGAAGTGGAGAAAGTGCGGATGGAGGCCAAGCACAATGGATGGAAAGTAGATTGGAGCTCCACTTTTACCCGGAGGCCAATAAGCTTTTGCTGGTGAAAGCCGGTGCTCCTGCTAAGAGGATGGTTTTAGGGTCCTTCACGGTGGCATCGGGGAAGCAGCCGCTGCCATTCGATCACAACAAAGTTTCGCAACGCGTTGTGAATCCGAATGGAGGCGACAGAATGCTTGGGACGAGGGGGCTTGTATTATCTGATGGCTATGCCATTCACGGGACGAATGATCCTTTGTCTATCGGGAAAAAAGTGACGCACGGGTGCATCCGTCTGTCCAACGCTGATATTGAAACGTTATATCCGTATGTTTCGATAGGAACTCCATTTGTGGTGGAGAAGGGGCTGCCGGACCCGCCGTTGTTTGCAAGCGGATTGCCGCAGTTGAAGCTGACGGCTGCACAGCTTCAAAAAGAGGAAGATAAGGGAACTCGATTCATTTGGAGAAACTAGGATGAATTTGCCTCCAAAACCTTTGTGAATGCTGAATTGCGCCATTTTCCCGCTAGCCTAAATTACATGTCTGCCGAACAGCTTGTTTCCTCCTTTTGGAGTACTATAAAGGTGGGATGGAGGCCTGATGCCATTAGGGTTGTGACTTTAATCACGAGTTTGTGCAAAATATGATTTCCTTTATTTTGAAAAAATGCTCCTAATTGTCCATTCAGAATATTCTGTCAATAATATATAATAATAGTAAATCATTCCAGAGGGTGTATGGTATGTCCTTAATTGAAATGATCGTGTTGCCGATGTTAATGGGAGGTATCGGGGGGTTAGGACACATTTTAGTTTTTAAGGATGGAGAATTTACGTTTCCTCGGAAGTTTGTGACAGAGAATGGAGAAACACATTACGTTTTTGGATCGATCAAGGACATTTTGATTGGCATCATTGCTGGTTTGCTATCCGTGTTGCCGGTGGCTGAGTCAGTTCCCATCTGGTATGTCGTTTACATTAGTCTTGTGTCAGGAATAGGGGGCAGCTCTGTAATTACAAGAAAGTTGGAACAAAGTTTAGAGCGTACGAAGGATTACTATCTTGGAGAGCTAGCTAGATATAGACTTGAGACAAAGTCCGATCACGGATCTACTAAACACAATGAGGTGAACCCGGTTGACGATGTCGAAGGAAGAGAAAGTCAAGGTTGAATTACCCCCGGAAAAATTAAAGGAAGCTGAGGATTTCATTAAAAAGATAAAGGAAGCAGAGAGTAAAGCGGAAGTGAGATACTACTACCATAAAGTGAAGACTATCATAGATGCGCACTTGGAATAGTATTTTCACACTTAATTCATCCGATCTTCCAGCAAGCCCCTTTCATTTTTCACAGGGGGTTTTTATTTTGTCACGGAATCCAGCCCTGCCCTTTGGTGCCTGTCACTAAAGGGCAGGGCTGGATTTTTCATAGGCTGGATCCGAGATGGATGCCTAAGAATGCAGCGGAAATTCCAATTGTATAGGTGACCAGCAGGTAGGAAATCAATGTGCTGTGATTTTTCCCTTCCCTTAGCTGGATATTTTCAAGCTTAAAGGTGGAGAAAGTAGTGAATGCCCCCATGAACCCCGTACCAAGAAGCGAATAGGCAGAGGAGGCCATGCCTGATCCAACCAATATCCCAAGCAAAAATGCACCTAACAGATTGACTGTCAATGTGGCAAGGGGGAATGTGGTTGGATAGACCTTTTTAAAACAGAGGGAAATGCTGTATCTTGCTATGGCGCCAAAAAAGCCGCCGACCGCAATCAAAAGAACATTCATCTTATAAGTCACCTCTTTCCGCTGCTGCAGGTTTTTTAATTGTCGTCTCCAGCTTATATCCAAGCCAGGACATGAAGAGGCCACCGATCATGCTGAGCATGATATAAGCGTAGGCCGTGCCATAATGGTTTTCCTGCATCAATTGGACACTTTCCACACTGAAGGTGGAAAAGGTAGTGAAGGAACCTATCATTCCCGTTCCGACGCCCGTCAAAATATGCGGGTGCAGCTTTTTCATCTTTATGTATGACGATGTAAACCAGCCCAGGATAAAGCATCCGAGCAAATTAGCGATCAACGTACCCAAAGGGAAATGTACATTCCACAGATGATTGCTTCCTATTCCGACGAGAAAGCGGAGAAGGCTGCCAATTGCTCCCCCGACTCCCACAGCGATAAAATTCATTAAGTTTCACTTCTTTCAAACATAAATTTCAATCATTATTAGGGTTTTTCTGAAAAATTGCTGTTTTTCATTACGAGCATCCTGCAGTGGAAAGCAGCTAAAACCAATTTTTAATAGCAAAAAAAGGGATGAATAGAGCCAGATTTAATGACAATCTTTGAAAATAAGTATATCGTTTTTTGATATTCAATCAAAGTACGTTATGATAGGTATAATATTCGGAAGCAGCCAGCCTTCATCAAAGACAAAAATTGGACATAATCCAAAAATTGGAGCATGTTCATGTGTTCACTAAACTCTTTAGTCACGGTAATATATCTAATAGGACTGGAGGGCTTTTCGAAATGATACATCAGAAAACCAATGAGATTATCAAAGAAACACTCATGACATATCCTCACAAAGTAAATGTGAAACTCGGGAAAATCCTGAAGGAAAGAGGAATGACACAAGGTGATCTTCATCGGTTAACAGGACTGCGCGTAGCAACGATTAATGAACTGGTTCATTTCAAGAAAAAATCCTTGACTGTCGCTCACTTGATATCCATCATGATAGCTTTAAGGATCTGGGATATTCGCGAGTTGATAGAAATCGAATTTGATAATGAAGTAGTGGAGTATTTTAAAAAAGAACGTTCGGTTATGTTAAAAGGTTTTACAGAAGACCTGGAGAAAACGATGAAAGAAAATGTTCAAAAAATGAATGATGGGAAATCGATTTAATCAACGTCATTATGAAGATTGTTTGCATTCACAGCCCCTATAAGTAATCATTACTGAATTCTTTTTTATTTTCGCTCTTTTCTCATACATTGTTGCTTTTGCTAATAAAGTAAGCAAAGTTTCAACTTCAAAATCGTATATTGGGAGAAAAGAGCTGGAAAACTTTCATTCAACGAACAAAATGGCTATTTTGTTCGTTAAAATCGGCATTAGGATTTTAACAACAATCTTTACGAAAACAGCCATTATAGCGAAAATGGAGTATAGCCGCTTCGGACTATACTCCATTTTTTATTCGTTATATGAAAATGATTTCTATTAAAAATCAAAATCTTTTTCTTTCTTTTTTGTCAGTTCTTCTTTTAAATCTTTTACCGTATCATTCAAATCAATCACTTCATTCTTTGTCTTGATTAATTCGTATAAGATGAAAATGCCAACTATGGCAATCACGATATTAAACATCATGAAACCCCCAATATTTTAATCCATCTCCTATGTTATACAATAAATAACATACTTTTCAAGAACCAAAGGTATGATTCTTCAAGACAAAGGGCCTAATTGGCGGGATTGGTTCGGCTCGTTTTTCCTGATAATTCAATTATGCCGACCCAGTACCTGTATTTTCTGCAAAAAACAAGCCCCCCACCTTGGTGCCTGTCACCAAGGGTGGGGGGCTCTTTATTAGGTAGCCACATTGATTTGAACGGTTGACGGTATTAAATAGGGCTGATGAGGCTTGCCGGGATGGGTGACTTCGTATTTTGATGGAAGTTCCACCACGTTTTTAATCTCTTGATTTTGGACAAAGACCAGCAGGGAGATGTCGTCCCGATAGTGAATGCCATAAGGTTTAAGGTCCTGGGATCGCGGACCGAGATGCTGTTTGATTTCTTTTTCAGGAGTATATGGTGGGAAAATATAGACTTTGTCAAAGGAAAGATTCAAGTCTTTCGAGAAGTTAATATGTAATTGGCCGTTGTGCTCATGCTTTTGGATGTAACCAATCACTTTTTTTTCGAGTTCGATCTTTCTTGCCTCTTTGTTCGCACTGTCAATGATGAGTAAACCGTATAATACGAGAGCTGCTATCAATATGGATATAAAAGTTTTTCTTCTGCGCATTTCACCGGCTCCTCAAAAATCGTCTATTTATTAGTATAGACGATTGAGATGCTCAATTGGTTTCACATCGTTAACAAAAACTGCTAAACTTTGATTTTTCCCGAGTCTTTTTGAAAAAAATGAAGAACGATAGAAATTGATTTTCGTCGTTTTCACTAGTAAAATCGGTAAAAAGACATTTCAAACTTAACGTTTTCAATTAGCGCTAACATCATTGACAGATTCAACACCACAAGTCTTCGTTTTATCATATTAGTGTCATTTCATTGTCACATAAGAATTGTTTAATAGAAGATGAGAAGGGAATGAGCCCAGTATTGGCTCTTGGAGTCACGGATTAGGGATTCTATTTCGTTCACAGACTTTACTAGGCATGTTTTTTTGAACTTAGCATAGGATGGAAGAGTGATAAAGATGAATGATACGATAAATCAATATTTGAATTGTTTACGGATTGGAGTGGAATCGCCAAGCTTGAATTATTTGCAAAGGCTGATTCAACAGCACTTGTTTCGAGTGCCATATGAAACCTTCAGTAAGTTTCACTACTATTCAATCGATCCCCGGTATGTCCCTTCGCTGGATATATTCGTTCAGAATTTAACTGAAAAGGGGTGGGGCGGCACATGCTTCACCTTGAACATAAATTTTGCCAGACTTTTAAAGGCCTTGCAGTTCGATTGCCACCTTGTGAGGGTCAAGCCCGGACATTTGGCCTTAATGGTGATCCTGGGCTCCAAAAAGTTTTATGCGGATGTAGGCTATGGTTCTCCGATCATGAAGCCTATCGAACTTGAAGCGAAAAGGCAGCACACCCTCCATGGTTTTGGTGAGGATATCATTTTCACGCAAAAAAGCAAGGACATTTATGAGGTTGACAGGCGTGCAAATGGGAAGTCTTTTGTGAGAAAAGAGATCGAATGGAAGCCGCTTACGGAAGAGGACATCATCAATGATATCGAATGCTCTTATCTCGATGATGATGAAAACCAAACGATGCGAAGGATAACAGCAGTCCGTTTTAATGGGCACGAATGCTACTTTTTAAGGGACCATTCTTTGAAGGTCATGACCTATCGCAATATATCAGAAATCAATCTCCAGGATATTCACAAGTGGAAGAAGTATGTTCAGGAAGTCTATAAAATTGATGAAAATTCACTTGATGAGTCCATCCGGTTTTTAAAGCAGCGTGGTGTTTCATTGTTTTAATGGATTCTCAAGGATGCCGGGAGGGGCAAATGAAGAAAAAGTATGGTGATCGTCTAGATTGGAAACGCGTGAAACAACGAAACTATCATGTGCGTGTGCTCGGCAATCATGGCAATCTTACATATGAAACAAGACTCGATCTTCAGAAAGTCTCACCTTCTCTTTATGTTCAGTATGATCAGCAAAGGATCTGTATTGCCGCAGATGGCTACACCTGGATCCAGTGGTTTCGGTTTGAGCTTCCATACACCTTGACCGCGATGATCGATGAAACGGGGAAAGTGGTCCAATATTATTATGATCTGTGCTTCGATCAGGGCTTCGATGCTAAAAGGAACTCCCCTTGGTACTTGGATGCGTATCTAGACCTCGTGCTCCTGCCTGATAAGCAAATGTACATTTTGGATGAGGATGATCTTGAGGAAGCGGTGAATACGAAACAAATGTCTAGCGATCAAGCTCAAAGCGTGCAAGTTTCCCTGCATCACCTCATTCACTCCATTCAAAGCAGCACTGAACCACTTTTACAACAGTATCAAACATGCTCTGATTGAAAATCACCCCTGTACCTTTGGTGCCTGTCACCAAGGGGCAGGGGTGATTTATTTATTTTTTTTGGATTTTGTGTAGGGGGGTGTCTGGTGAAGTTCGTCTATTTTAGTGAACAGACGTCGAGAGGGGGGAGAGTTTATTGGATCAGTCGTTGATCGAACAGGTGCTTAAGGGGAATGATCATGCGTTCCGGATCATCATTGAAAGATACCGACAGGATCTCTTTCGAAGCATCTATGCCATTTTACGAAACCAAAAGGATTCAGAGGATGCGCTTCAGGAAGTTTTCATCAAAATATACACTTCTCTCCCCCGATATGAGAATCAAGGCTTCAAGACATGGATTACGAGGATTGCCGTCAATCATGCCATTGATATGAAACGGAAGCAGCAAAGAAGGCGGGAGAATCTGAACGAGGATATTGAACAAACAATCTCGGATGATCTTCAGCTTGAAAGCTTGGAGGCGAATATTTTAAAAAAGGAAAAGGTATTGCTGCTTCGTCGAAAGCTTGACGATTTGCCAGACAATTATCGAGATGTGATATATGGATTTTACATAGAAGAGAAAACATATCAGCAGCTTGCAAGTGAACAGCATCAGCAAGTTAAGACGATTGAAACGAAATTATACAGAGCTAGGCAATGGATGAAAAAGCATTGGAAGGAGGATGATTTCTGATGAATCATATCCCTTATGAAAAATGGCTTTTATATGTTAAGGATGAGTTGCCTCGGGGCATGAAGAATGAATATGAGGACCATATGTATGAGTGTGACCATTGTATGGCGCTTTATATGAAGGCAGTCGAAGCATGGGAAGATGATTTTCCCGCCATTCGGGATGGAGCTGCCATCACCAATTCCATCATGGATGAAATCATGCAGATTTCCACGGTCATATCTCCAGCAAAAGAAGAGGGGTATTCGCAGCAGAAAGATAAGATCAAAACGGGTGCATTTCATCAAAAGCCCATTTTCCATTATGTTGTTGCAGCGGCTATGACGCTCCTGCTGATGTCTTCCGGCATCTTCCAGACGATATCGTCATATGTAAATCAGTTCGAGCAATCTGCCCAGCAGCCGAATACATCGTTTACAAAACATATCATGAATAAAACAGTATCCATCGTTGACCGGGTGGAAAATGAATCCAAGGAGGAGAAATAATTTGAAAAACCCTATCATTGCATTCTTATTGGCCTTCTTTCCAGGAGGAGGACTGTTGTATCTTGGAAAAGTAATAAGGGGGCTTGCCTATACATTTGCTGTATTTGGATTACCGATCATCATGTTCATCGGCATGAAGTTAACATATGGGGATGGGTTCTTCATCCTCTTTGGATTAGGTGGACTCCTGATTTATTTAATCAACTTCATCGATACAGCCATCACTGCTTCAAGACTTTATCAAACGCCTTCTAAGGATGAGGTCGATCGCACGTCCACAAATCAGGAATCAGAAAGATTCTTTACGATCATCCTGTCCTTTGTTCCAGGACTTGGCCACTTCCAGCTTGGGTTGATGAATCGTGGAATCAGTTTTTTGGCAGCGTTCTTAGGGCTTGGGGTCATGGTTCTATTCATTACGTTCCTATCCCACCGTGAGGAATTTGTTGTGTTTCTTGCATTTCTTCCTATGATTTGGGTCTACAACTTTTTTGATGCAATGCAGCAGTTGAATAAGAAACAGCGTGGAGAAGCATTAATGGATCGTTCCATCATGGAAGACTTTGAAGAGCGCCGAGAAAGCGGGAAAAAGAGTAAATCGGTCGCCACATTTCTCTCCATCTTCCCTGGCGCCGGCCACCTTTATTTGGGACTCCAGAAGAGAGGGGTCCAATTGATGGCAGGGTTCCTGTTTTCCATTTATATTTTGGACGTCTTGCGGCTGGGGATCTTCCTTTTCCTTGTTCCGATCATTTGGTTTTACAGCTTTTTTGACGGACTCCAGAAGGCATCGAAGGCGGGCCAGGAAGAGCTGGAGGACAGACCGGTCATTTATTATTTGATCAATCATCAGCGGTGGATCGGGATCGGACTGCTGCTGCTGGGCCTCTATTATTTGACGAGCAATGTACTTGTACCTGCGCTGACACCGGTGCTATACAACATCATAAATATCGATTTGACTTTCTGGTTTGACCGCTATTTCCAAACAGGGGTCGTCAGCGTCATTTTAATTGCAGGCGGAATCAAGCTGATGTTGGGAACGAAAAGAAAACCGAATGAACAGAAGGTGGCAGAATAATGAGAACTTGGCGTGTCGGAACGATTACTATGGGAGCAGCACTTCTGTTCCTGGGGGTATTTTTGCTGCTGATAGGAGTATTGGATATTGACGGTACGCAAGTGATGATGGCGTGGTGGCCGGTTCTATTAATCATCCTCGGAGGAGAGATCCTTGTATTTCTTTATTTGAAAAAGGATGAAAAAGCATCGCTGAAATTTGATTTGCTCAGCATCTTTTTTGTAGGACTGATTGGAACAATCGGCATCGGCCTTTCCGCTTTAACGGCAACAGGAGTATTGGCAAAGGTTACGGATACGATGAATGCTGAAATAAGAACAGAGGATCTTCCGGCATTTAATCAAACGTTTGATCAAGGGATAAAAAGGGTGGTCATACAAGCTGGAGAGCAGCCATTAACGATTGAAGGCTCGAGTGGAAGCGCCCTTTCCATCTTCGGTACCTACCGGGCGGACATGATGAAAGGCAAAAGCTTGATCAGCAAATCGCAGGATTACGTTCAGTCTGAAAAACATGGAGATACGTTATACCTCACATTGAAAAGGCCGCCTGCAATCATTCGGCCATTCGATACTTCTGCAGAATTGTCAGCTACCGTTGTCGTTCCCAGTAAGTTAATGCTTGAGGTGGAAGCCGGCCAGCAATCCATCTCTTTGAAACCTAGGAAGATGATTACGAACTGGACCATCCATAATGGCGGAGATGTCTCCATCCAAGTTTCACCAAAAACGGATATGACAGTTTACGCCGATCATGTGGAAAGCTTTGGGGAAGCTGAAGGATGGGTCCCTGCAGCAAGCAAGAATACAGGGGATCACTCAGGCAGCCAGTCTTCAGCCGTCCTTAAAATAGGAAAAGGCACCAATTCATTGTCCATCGACCATTCATACAGCATCAACATCATCCACCAAAACTAACCCCAGCCCCCCTCTCACAGGTGCCTGTCACCAAGGAGGGGGGCTGTTATATGAAGGCTCTTTTCTCAAAAGATTGTGGTTTTAACAGTTTTTCTCTCAAAAAACTCATCATATGATGTTGATCGGAGGGG
The DNA here is from genome assembly GCF_003668575.1 of Falsibacillus albus. NCBI lineage: Bacteria > Bacillati > Bacillota > Bacilli > Caryophanales > Bacillaceae > Falsibacillus > Falsibacillus albus. The sequence continues at coordinate 20,431 of NZ_RCVZ01000012.1, forward strand.
AAAGTGCGAAACTCCGGAGGGGAAAGAGGGCCCCTTGGAAAGCGAGCATCCTGCAGCGGAAATCAACCTTACACAACCTTTAATGTATAGCAGCAAACTTTACGAAAAGAGCGTTTGTAAAAAAGTGGATTTTCAATTAATTGTAAAGATTGATTTTCCTTTGGCCGTTTATTCTTGGCGGAAAAGAGGTATGATGAAGAAGATGAAGATAGTTCGTGTTTGTTAACAGTCTGAACATGACACAATTATTTAATTAGATTTTTTTTACTAAAAGAGGTATGATATTCTGCGTCAGATGCTTCGAGAATGGCTGGGGCTGATCACATGCTTATGGACAGCGGCGGCTCCTAAAATAAATGAACACCAGCATGCTTCAAATACAAGAATTTTAAGTAGATTAGGATGATGGGGTAATGAGAAAAGCAAGAATTATATATAATCCTACTTCCGGTCGAGAAATCTTTAAAAAAAGTTTAGCGGAAGTATTAATGAAACTGGAAGTGGCCGGATATGAAACCTCATGCCACGCGACAACGTGTGAGGGCGATGCTTCGAATGCTGCCAGGATTGCAGTGGAAAGGAAATATGACCTTGTCATCGCTGCAGGCGGCGACGGCACGATCAATGAAGTGGTCAACGGACTTGCCGAGCAGGATTTCCGGCCTAAGCTGGGGATCATACCTGTAGGGACGACCAACGATTTCGCTCGGGCGCTGCACATCCCGCGCGACATAATGGCTGCAACGGACATCATCGTCAAGGGAGATACCATCCCGGTCGATATCGGACGCATGAATGACCGCTACTTTATCAATATAGCCGGGGGCGGAAGATTAACGGAGCTTACATATGAAGTGCCGAGCAAACTGAAAACGATGCTTGGACAACTTGCCTATTACTTGAAAGGCATGGAAATGCTTCCTTCCATCCGCGCAACCGAGGTTTCAATCGAGTATGATGGGAAAATCTTTGAAGGGGAAGTCATGCTATTCTTGGTGGGGCTGACCAATTCAGTAGGCGGTTTCGAGAAATTGGCACCAGATGCATCCATTAATGACGGCCTGTTTTCCCTGCTCGTTTTGAAAAAAACAAATTTAGCTGAATTTATCCGTATTGCCTCTATGGCACTTCGTGGAGATCATGTGAAGGATCCGAATGTCATCTATACACAGGCAAATCATATTAAGGTCCGTTCCAAGGAAAAAATGCAGCTGAATATCGATGGGGAGTTTGGCGGAGTCCTTCCGGCAGAATTTGAGAATCTGTACCGCCACTTGGAGGTATTTGTCCCAATCGACCAAATCCGTCCGGAGGATCGACCGGAAAATCTTGAATAAAAGACAGAAAAAAAGCTTCCACACTTTTTCATCAAGTGAGGAAGCTTTTTTTGCTGGGGCTATTCGTACCAGTCTTTGATCATTGAATGAAAAAAGGAATCCGCAGCACTATGTCGGATTCCCTTATATTTTAAAAGGTTCTATTTATTAGCTTACTTTTGGCTTTTCGTTCGATTTCTTCTGTCCTTTGATGCGGTTGATATCGTCCTTTAGAAAAATGTAGAGTGATGGGACGATGAAAACAATCATGCCGATGGTTTCCAGCGCTTCCCCGCCATCTTCGAAAAGCTTGACTAAGCCTTCCCCGAATAATTCGCCGCCCAAGAAAATCAAAATGGCTCCCAAAGCTTTGAAAATAAATCCGAGATTATATTTAAGCGTTGTTTTGAACACAACATAGGCCAGGATGATGGCCAATACAATTCCAGCGATGCTTCCGAACGCTACATTTGCAGCATCTTGTGAAATTTGGGTCATAGTGAAGATGACCAGTTCGATGCCTTCGCGAAGAACTGAAAGGAAGGCAAGGACAAATAGTCCAATCCAGCTCGTTCCTTTTTCAACTTGGGAAACGACTTGGCTCGACATTTGTTTATTTTTATGTAGCCATAAAATGAAATAAGCTATGAGACCAGCTGCGAGCACCATCATGATGCCTTCGAAAATTTCTTCTCCAGCCTTCTCCATTTCCTTTGCCTCATTAAAACCGATCACGCCTCCGACAGCGCTTACGACAAGACCGGCGATGGCTCCAAAATATACGGCTTTTGCCAAGGTTGTTTTATTGAACTTGGCAAGTTGTACGAGGATTATGCCTATGATTAATGCGGCTTCTAAGCCCTCACGAAAAGACAGAAATAAGCTTGATAACATGTAGACACCCCATTTGAATAGTTATGACGTTGATAATCATTCTCAACCTAATTGTAGTGACAAGAGGAACTCTTGTCAACAGCTTATTGAGAAAAGTTTTCAATTGTGGGATGCACTTATTTGAGGTTGGGGCCGATCATGGTATGAATAAAATCCTTAATGAATTTTTGATAATCCATCTTCAAATATATGTTGATGTTATTTTTGGATGGGGGAGCCTTCGGGCGAAGATCGGCTACACTTTGTCCCTTGGTCATTCCAAACGTCTGAACGTCTACATCGCGTGAAAGGAATTTTCCCAGGCTAGGGTAGGTCAGCATGGCCATGGCAGTCACGTCGTGGATCGGTGCGCCTTGAAGTCCTGGAACCAATTCAGCATACACTTCACAATAAAAATTCATCAGCGGCTTAAGCAGGTGTACAAGCTTATTCTGGGCATGCTGTAAAATGTACTCAACCATATCCATGGTCACGATTGCTGTATTGGTGATGTTCAATGGCATAATGTGAACGTTCTTTAAGCTCGTCAAAACAAGATTTGTTGCAAGGGGGTCGCCGAAGAAATTAGCCTCGGCATATTCCGTGACGTTTCCCGGGGTTAAGAAAGCCCCGCCCATAATATAGAATTCCTTTACCTCCGAAACTTCCTTGCTGCTTAAGATCATGGCGGTTGCCAGGGAGGTGGAGCGCCCGACATCGACGATTGTAAGGTCGGGGTGCTCTTTCATAATATCAAACACGCGGCTGAAGTTCAGGAGCTCGCCGTTGATAAAGTCTGGGGGGATCAGCGGTCCTAACCCTTTTGGTCCGTGGATTTCTGGGTAATAGGTAGGCGGAAGGCCATCAAATGGTCTTGTTGCCCCTCCGATCAGGGGGATATCGCTCCTGCCTGCAGTATGCAAAATAAAGGCGATATTCCGTGTCGCCTCCTTTTTGCTGATATTTCCATAGCTCGAAACGATGCCGACAAGTTCAATGTCCGGATGAAGCAGGGCGTACATCAATGCAATGGCATCATCGATTCCCGGATCTGTGAAAAAAAGGACTTTCTTCATGGTTTTCTCCCCCTTTATGAAGTCCCTGAATAGAGAATATGTGAAGTGATAACAAAAGATGTTAGTACAATGGAAGTGAATTTGAAAAAATTACATTTAATTACAATAAGGCGTAATCGCTATTCAATCCTCGATTATGTTACAATCAGGAGAGCAAAAAACGGATAGAAAAGGAAGTAAGCAGATGAGTAAAAAAATACATGCACCTGTCCAGAAAAATGAATACTGTGACGTGGGGTTTGAAGATTTGACCCACGATGGCAATGGTGTTGCAAAAGTAGAGGGCTATCCCATTTTCGTGCCGAATAGCCTGCCAGGAGAAAAAGGGAAGATCAAAATCGTCAAGACTGGCAAGGGCTATGGGTTCGGCCGTCTGATGGAGCTTTATGAAGAAAGCCGTCATCGCCAAGAACCGCCTTGCCCCATCTATAAAGAATGCGGTGGCTGCCAAATTCAGCATTACAGCTATGAAGGGCAATTAGCCGCTAAAACAAAGCATGTACGGGATGTAATGACGCGCATCGGCAAACTGGAAAACGTGAAAATCCACGAGACTCTCGGGATGACAGATCCTTGGCACTACCGGAATAAAGCCCAGGTTCCGGTCGGGGAAAGGAATGGAGAGCTGATTGCAGGCTTTTATCAAAAGCGGAGCCATGAAATCATTGATATGGATGCATGCATCATCCAGGATCAAAAAAATGATGAAGTCATTCAAGTCGTGAAGGATATCTTGAAAAAGTACAGCGTCCGCGCCTACGACGAGCATAAGCATAGTGGCGCCATACGTCATATCATGACCCGCATCGGACATAAAACAGGTGAGGTTATGGTAGTCCTGGTCACCCGTACGAAAGAACTTCCCCATCAGAACAAAATCATCGAGGAAATCGCAGGCTCCATAAAAGGAATCAAATCAATCGTCCATAACGTGAACTCGAAGCGCACCAATGTGATTTTTGGGAAGGATACAAAGGTTTTGTGGGGAGAAGAAGTGATCTACGATTACATCGGAGACGTGAAGTTCGCCATATCTGCCCGTTCTTTCTATCAAGTTAATCCGGCTCAAACGAAGGTGCTTTATGAACAGGCGCTTGAGTATGCCGGTTTGAGCGGGGAAGAAACGGTTATCGATGCATATTGCGGTATCGGTACGATTTCACTGTTCCTGGCTCAAAAAGCGAAAAAGGTGTTCGGAGTGGAAATTGTTCCGGAAGCGATTGAAGATGCAAAGCGAAATGCCGAACTCAACGAAATCGCCAATGCTGAATTTGAGGCAGGGGAAGCGGAAGTGGTCATCCCCCGGTGGTACAAGGAAGGCAACAAAGCGGATGTCCTCGTCGTCGATCCACCAAGAAAAGGCTGCGATGAAGCTTTATTGCAAACCATTATTGATATGAAGCCGAAAAAGGTGGTCTACGTTTCATGTAATCCGGCAACGCTGGCGAGGGATTTGAGGGTGCTAGAGGACGGAGGCTATAAGACCGCTGAAATTCAGCCGGTGGACATGTTCCCGCAAACGATGCATGTAGAAGCAGTTGCGAAAATTGAATTGGTTTAAAAAAACGAGAAGAGCAGGCGGCTCTTCTCGTTTTTTTATGAGCGGCATAAAAAGCCCGCTCTCTTTGATCAAATCCATCAATATACTTTATCCCCATTGAAGATGGAGTTCTTGACGATGACATAATCCACTGTCCGGATGGCATCAAGCTTGTTTCCGCCAGCATAGGAGATGGATGATTGAAGATCCTGCTCCATCTCAATCAGCGTATCCTGTAAAGAGCCTTTATGTTCAACATGCATTTTCTTGCCCTCTACATTTTTCTTTTCACCTTTTTGGAATTCGGATGCTGAACCGAAGTATTCTTTATAATACTTTCCGTCAATTTCAATCGTTTCTCCAGGAGATTCTTCATGACCAGCAAAAAGGGAGCCGATCATAACCATGGTAGCGCCAAATCGAATCGATTTCGCGATATCTCCATGGGTGCGGATTCCACCGTCGGCAATGATTGGTTTGCTTGCAGCTTTGGCACACCATCGTAGTGCTGCCAACTGCCATCCACCTGTCCCGAATCCTGTTTTGATTTTCGTGATGCATACTTTACCTGGCCCGATGCCCACTTTGGTCGCATCTGCTCCAGCATGCTCCAACTCCCTTACAGCTTCAGGCGTCCCGACATTCCCTGCAATGACAAAGCTTTGCGGCAAGTGCTTCTTAATATGCTGTATCATGGCAATCACTGAATTCGAATGGCCATGGGCAATGTCGATTGTGATGAAATCCGGTACAAGCTGCTCTTCTGCTAACTGGAGGATGAAATCATATTCTTCCTCTTTTACACCTACGCTGATCGAAGCAATCAATGCACGTGATTTCATATCTTGAATGAAGGATTTTCTCTTTTCTGGTTCAAATCGGTGCATGATATAAAAATAACCGTTTTCAGCTAAGTTTAGTGCGATTTTATCATCTATAATCGTCTGCATGTTCGCAGGAACCACCGGCAATTTAAAAATATGTCCACCCAATGTCACTGTCGTATCACACTCAGAACGGCTGTTGACGACACATTTTGCAGGAATCAATTGAATATCTTCGTAATCGAATACATTTTCCATGTTTTACACCCCTAAAAACGAATATTAAAGTTTTGTTTTGAATAAATGTTCGTATATTTATAATTTAACTCATTATCTTCTTCCTGTCAAAGTTTTATGCATTATCCAAAATTTAGCTGAGGAGTCATTGACCCGAGTGGTCAATGGGAATATAATTGAGTTGACCATACTGGTCAATGAAAAATCGGAGGCGTTTCAAAATTGTTGTTTAAATCGCTGAATATCGATCCTGAAAAAGAGGACCGAATCGTTAATGCAGCTTTAAAAGTCTTCTCGCAAAATGGCTATCAAAAAGCTTCGACCAATGCCATCGTCAAAGAAGCAAAGATATCAAAGGGGCTATTGTTCCATTATTTCAAAAGCAAGAAAGATTTGTATCTCTCATTAAGCGAACAATTATCGGATTTGTTTTTAGAGAAAATTTATGAACGGGTTGACTGGGAGGAGAGTGATATTTTCTGCGTGTTAAGGCAGATCGTATTGCTGAAATTTGAGCTGTTCAAAGTTTATCCTGAAATGACTGATTTTTTAAACGCTGTGTACCAGGAAACAGACAGTGAAGTGGCCGGCGAAATCAATCGCAAGAAGGAAAAGTTGATTGCAGAAAGCTTCCGAAAGTTATTCGCGAATATCGATGTGAATAAATTTAAAGAAAGCGTGGATGTCCAAAAGTCCATTAAAATCATTCATTGGACTTTTGAAGGCATGGGCAGAAGAAATCAGGAAAGGTATAAAGAGGTGCCGGTCGATCAACTTGATAAAGAAGAGATATTGTCTGAGATTGATGCTTACATCCATATTTTGAAACAGTCTTTTTATAAATAGGGGAAAAAAATGAAGAGGCAAAGGGAGGTTCATGCGATGAATGTGATAGAAATCAACAACCTGACGAAGACATATGGAAGTTCCCGAGGGATTGAATCAATCAGCTTTAATGTGGAAGAAGGAGAAATATTTGGGTTCATCGGACCGAATGGCGCTGGAAAATCCACTACGATCAGGACCCTGTTGTCATTGATCTATCCGACAAGCGGAGGTGCCAAGATCTTTGGCAAGGACTGTATCCAATACGCACCCGAAATCGCGAAAGAAGTAGGGTATCTGCCATCTGAAGTTTTTTATTATGACAATATGAAGGTCATTGATTTGCTGAAGTATTCAGCCAGTTTTTATAAAAAAGACTGTAATAAACGGATTAGGGAATTAGCGGAAATCATGGATTTGGATGTATCGAAAAAAATAGATGACCTCTCACTCGGAAACAAAAAGAAAGTGGGCATCGTTCAAGGACTTCTGCATGAGCCTAAGCTAATCATACTGGATGAGCCGACAAGCGGATTGGATCCACTGATGCAGCAGAAATTCTTTGATTTGCTGGAGGCAGAAAATAAAAAAGGAGCGACGATTTTGTTTTCGTCCCATATATTGAGCGAGGTTCAGCGCTTATGCGACAGGGTGGCGATCATCAAGGAAGGAAAGATCGTCCAAGTCGAAAAAATCAGTATCTTAAAAGAAAACAATCATAAAAAATTCAAAATAGAAGTAAGCAGTGAGATTGAACCGGGATACTTTGAAATGGACGGCGTCACGAAGATTGAAGCTAAGAATGCACACATCAGCTTTTTATTTCGAGGGGATATCAATCAAGTAATGAGAAAAATTGCAGAAATTGAAATCAAGAATCTGTGGATCGAGGAGCCGGACTTGGAAGAAATCTTTATGCACTACTATGAAAAGGAGGCCTAGCAATCTATGAATATTTATATTCATGAGCTAAAGGCTTATCGAAAGTCTACGATGCTATGGACTGCCTTATTAGTGTTTTTACTCATTCTCTTCATGTCTTTGTTTCCCTCCATCGCCCATGATTTCGATGAGTTCAAAAAGATACTTGAAGGATTTCCGGAAGGTGTCCGAAAAGCGATCGGACTGCAGGTCGAGAGTATGGGGACAGTGGTAGGATTTTATTCGTACACGTTTTTATATTTGACATTATGCGGAGCGATACAAGGAATGAACTTTGGCATCTCGATTGTTTCGAAGGAAACGAGGGAAAAAACGGCGGACTTCCTTTTGACGAAACCAGTGACCCGGAAGAAAGTGCTGTCTTCCAAAATTTTAGCAGCGATTACATCTTTGATCGTCACAAATGTCATCTTTATCATTGCAGCTGTCTTGTTGGCAAATTTGGTGAAGACGGAAGCGTACAGCCTCAAAATCTTTCTGATGATTTCTTTGACCCTCTTTTTCATTCAGATGATATTCTTCTCTATGGGTATCCTGATTGCTGTCGTTTTTTCAAAAATCAAATCCGTCATTACCGTATCACTTGGGGTCGTTTTCATGTTCTTTATGGTCGGGTTGCTTGCGGCAGTTGGAGGAGAGGATGGCGGACATTATTTCTCCCCATTTAAATATTTTGATACTGCCTATATCATAAGAAATTCCAGTTATGAGCCATCATATGCACTGGTGGGAACCGGGGTTATTATTGTTTCCCTTGCAGCCAGCTATCTAATTTACACGAAGAAGGATATTCATTCAGTCTAAATTGGAACGGAAAGGAGGCGAAGGTGAGTGAATGTTTTTTGGAGAGAAATGAAATTTCAGCGGAAGTCGTTGATCATATGGTGCATCGGGATGATCGCCATGATCGTGGCAGGTATGGGGAAATACGCCGGGTTGTCATCATCTGGACAATCAATGAATGATTTGATGGCGCAAATGCCAAAATCGCTGCAGGTATTGATGGGGATCGGCAGTTTCGATATCTCGACGGCAAGCGGATATTATGGAGGGCTGCTGTTCTTATACTTGCTCTTGATTGGGACGATACACGCCGCAATGCTTGGTGCAACCATCCTCTCGAAGGAAGAACGGGATAAAACAGCTGAATTTCTGTTTGTCAAACCGATTTCAAGAAGCAAAATCATTGCCACCAAGCTTCTTGCAGCCTTGATGAACGTCATTATTCTAACACTGGTGACATGGCTGACATGCCTCGTCATTGTTGGAAGGTATAGTGATGGAGTGGCAGTGGGCACAGACATTTCCATGACGATTGCAGGAATGTTCATCTTGCAGCTATTATTTTTAACTATAGGAGCATCGATTGCAGCTGTGACAAAAAGACCCAACAAAGCTGCCTCGGTGTCCACAGGGGTCCTTTTGCTGACTTTTATCTTATCATTCGCCATTGACTTGAATGATCAGTTGGATTTTTTGAAATACATCACTCCGTTTAAATATTTTGAAGCAAAGCATGTGATGCATGGCGGCGGACTTGATGCCGGGTTTGTCATTCTTACCTTTTCGATGATTTTCCTCCTGTTGATGATCACATTTATCTTTTACAGAAAAAGAGATTTAAAAGTATAAGCAATCAAAAAACCTGAGGCTGCCAGTTGGTTGGCAGTCTCAGGTTTTCTTTTAATTACTGGCAGCTGCGGCTGCGGCAGCCCCTGAAATGGCAGCTACAGAGGCAGCCTGCTGCGCTTGGATCAACGTTTCCATCGTTGTATATAAGCTGGTAGACAGCATGGATGAATGCTCGATTTGTTCGGTGATCAAAAACTGAACGGCCATAAGCATATTGATATCTTTATGCCATTTGAATAGTTTTTCCGAATTCAGCCTCTCCCAAATTTCCTCCAATTGTGCTAAACGTGCCTTAGCATCTTCCAAGAAGGAGAGCAAGGCGATTTGGGGATAATGCATTGCTTTAGCTTTCATGCCGCCCTGTTTCATGATCTGAAACAATTGGCTGCACCGGTTCACCATTTCATCCTGGGCAACTTCATCTTGAAGGGATAAAATATGGCTCATGCTTTGGAGCTCATTGCCTTTCCTGAATCCAGCCCCATTCAATTTTCGATAATAGCCTTCAATTTGATCCATCAATTCGTCTGTATCCTGATCCCCTTGTGCCAGAAGCATGGCTAGCGGGTAATCGTCCTGTCCTGTTAAGAAGAAGTGATGCTCTTTCATTTTTTTATAAATGCTGAAGGCGAGGGGGACAGACTCCTTATGATGTTTTTCCCCTGAGAGGGCGACCATGGCAGCAATATACGTATACACACTTCGATGAAAACCGGTATCCTTCAAATCTTCATAAATGGATAGGAACTCGTGCAACTTGTCCTTTGGGGCTTCAAAGCGTGTATCCAGCATCGCGGCAATGGTGAATCGTTCCTGATGCTTCAATGTGGAAAACATGCCGACTTCGTCTTTGATAAACTCACTGAGCTCATCAAATCGCTGCAGATCAAAATCCCGTTCACTTGTCACATATAAGGAGGCGGCCATCATCAAGATCCTTGAATCCGACACTCTCCAGCGGAACCTGTTCTTCATCTGTCCGAAAATCGCTGCATATGTATCGACTTTTTTCAACGCTTCGTTCATGTAAAACACTTCCTTTTTGTGTATTACTAGTGCATACGTCTAAGAATTGGAAAAGTTTCATGGTGCTTAAGAGAATTCTATTAATCAAACGATTGATTAAATCTTGAAAGGCTTGGTATATTAGCTTTTATCACTCATAATCAAACGTTTGATTAAATATTATGGACGGTGGAAATCATCGATTGCAGCCCCTTTTTTTATCAAATTTGGCAGGTTATCCAATGATGTTGTAGAGTTTTTCAATCGCTTAATCAAATTATTCCATTATGTTTAGCGGTTATATCTTCACGCGTGTAATTTGTTTCATTTTAGTTGATTTTGCCAAAAACGAATGCTGATTATTAATTGAAACAATTTCCAATCTGAATCGTAATGATAGATACCAACTATTTGAGAGGTGCGGAACATGGAAACCGGCAATCATGAAAATGTGTGCAGAAATTGTGGCGGGACTGAATTTGCGGAAGGAAAAATGGACGGATATTCAGTCGTAAGACCGGTTGATAAAATGATGAGCATGGGATCGCCACTGCTTTTGAACATATGCAAAAAATGCGGTGAAGTTCGTTCGATGAGGGTCATGAAACCCGAGAAGTTTTATTGAAAATAGGGAATCTTCACCCGCTCAATAAGGAGGAGCCTTGAATGAAATTCAAATGGTACACGGTCATTCTTATCATTGCCGCCTTGGTGGTGAACATCGTTCTTGTATCTATGAATCAAGCCTTAATGGGTATAGTTTCAGCCATGGTCATGCTGATCATTGCCGCATTGACCACGGGGAAGAGAAAATCTTAATAGGAACGGGCATCGTTGAAAAAGTCTGCTGGTGCATGAGTGTACCGGCTTTTTGTATTGGCTGTCTCTTGTCTTTAAAATGAGTCCATCGTTTCATGTCTCAGAGTCATAGTCTTGCAGCTATTGAATAGATTTAAAAAATGGGCAGAAGCTTCACAAATTTATTCAATGGGGGACATATTCAAAAATGAAATGGATAGCGGCAATTGTATTGACTTGCAGCCTGATCGGTATGGCGGGGTGCTCTGGAAAAACAGCCAAGGAAAAGGAGTTGCAGAAACAGGTTGCAGAGCTGCAAAAACAAATTGATGAATTAAAGAAAGAGAAAGCGGAAGCTGCGAAGCAAAAAGAAAAACAAGAAGCAGAAAAAAAGCAAGGGTTGGTTGAAGTGATTGACCCGGAAACGAAAACAGTGGTGGCAACCCTGAACCCTAAGGAAATGGGATACTTCGCCGATAAGGAAAAGTACAAAGCGGATATTGAAAAGTGGGCGAAGGAAGCTGCCAGGGGGGCTGAGGGGAAAGCTGGATTCGATCAACGTATGATCCCCGACCGAATCGGGGATGGCGGTCAGGTCATCAAAGGGAAACCGAGAAAAATATTGGAGGAATCCGAATTAGCCGAGAAAATCATCGGTGCATCGGAAAAGGGAGGGACCGTCGAGCTGCCTCTCTACGTAACGGAAAGCGGCTATAAGCCTGAAGAAGTTTCCCACCTGGGAGAAGTGGTGATCGCATCTTATACAACCCAATTTGATGCCAGTGTCTTAGGAAGAACAAAGAATATAGAATTGTCTGCCAAGGCCATCAACAATGTCATCGTCGGCACGCAGGATATTTTTTCTTTTAACACCACGGTCGGACCAAGCGACAAGGCGCATGGATATCAACCCGCAGCGGAAGCGGTGAATGGAAAATTGGTTGAAGGGATTGGCGGGGGAATCTGCCAAACTTCTTCCACATTGTACAATGCCGTGGATAAATTGGGGGTCGCTTATGTGGAAAAGCACCATCATTCCGTTCATGTGGGCTACGTCCCGACTGGAAGGGATGCGACCGTTTCTTTCGGCGGATTGGACTTTCGATTTCAGAACACCACAAAAATTCCATTTTTATTAAAAGCTTACGTGAACAACGGAGCATTGACAGTGGAGGTTAGAACTTCACAAGCAAATGCAGAACAAATGTAAAGGAGAGGGCCGTGCCCCCAGGTGATAAAAAGTGCCTGTGGCAGGCCCCTTATGGGTTAAAGTGGGTCAACGTCTAGTCAAAGGTTCGGGTGGATACATACTTTATAGTGGAAACTTTTAATGGATGGAGGTTCACTCCATTTGCTGTATAGACAAAAGAGGAGGAGAAAGTATGCATCAAGAATTAGTCCATGCCAATCCTGGAGATGAAAGAATCATCGGCAGAGTTGGGTTCGGCCGGCCATTCGGGTTTGGCAGACCATTCGGCTTCGGAAGACCTTTTGGTTTTGGGAGACCGTTCGGATTTGGGAGACCATTCGGATTTGGGAGACCATTCGGCTTTGGATTCGGCTTTCCATTTTTATTGGGCGGATTGTTGGGAAGTGCTTTATATGCGCCATATGGCTACGGATACGGTTATCCTTATCCGTATTATGGATATGGCTACCCATACTACCCATACCCTTATTACTACTAAAAACGAAAATGTCAGACGTCCTTTAAAATGGGCGTCTTTTTTTTTTGGATTAAAATTCTTTAGTATTCCATTCAAGTTTTGTTACACTATGGTGGTGTCTAAAAAGTATAGGTATTTTTGAGCATACTTTGGACAAGCTTCATTAAAAGAAAGATAGCTATAATTGGAGGAATTATGAGTAATCGAAATAAAGGAATCATCTTATTGTTATTATCTGCATTTGGATTTGCGATGATGGCTGCCCTGGTCAAATTATCCGGGGACGTTCCCACGGTTCAAAAAACCTTGTTCCGAAATATGGTTTCTGCCATCATTGCATTCGGTTTTGTTGTCTATCATAAAGAACGGCTATTTGGGCGGAAGGAAAATCAAAAAATCCTTTTGCTTCGTTCAAGTTTGGGCACCATCGGGATTGTCCTTTATTTTTATGCAATCGACCATTTAGTATTGTCGGATGCAGACATGTTAAATAAACTCAGCCCATTTCTGACCATCTTATTTTCGGCCCTGTTCTTGAAGGAGCGGGCAAGGATGTTTCAGGTCATCGCCATCATCATCGCTTTTTTGGGAACCCTTTTTATCATCAAGCCTTCCTTCAGCTATGAGTTCATCCCTTATCTTGCCGGGGTATTATCGGCTGTATTTGCAGCTGGGGCGTATACGGTGCTGCGTGTACTGGGCAGTAAAGAGAAGTTTTACACAGTGGTCTTTTATTTCTCTTTTTTCACGACCGTGTCGATGCTGCCGTTTGTCTTTATTTACTTTGAACCGATGAGCTTGAAGCAGTTGATTTATCTATTATTAGCCGGTGTATTTGCAACGATCGGGCAATTCGGGATCACCATTGCCTATAAGTTTGCACCTGCAAAGGAAATTTCGATTTTCTTTTACTCGACCGTTGTTTACTCAGCATTGATCAGCATCATGATCTTCGGCCAAGTCCCCGACATGTACAGCATCATCGGGTACATCATCATCTTTGGCGCATCATTTTATATGTTTGTGAAAAACAATAAGGAATAGAAAGTAATAAGGTTGGGACATAGCTCAATCACTACACTCTAAAAGAAAACAATATAAGCATGAACCAAACTTTTAGAATCTGTAATGTCACCGCCGTTGATTTCCATGCAAGATTTCGCTTTCCGCTGGCGGCCGGTGAGCTTCCCCGTCACTGCGCTCCTGCGGGTCACACCTGTTCTGCTTTTCCCGCCGGAGTCTTCGTCTTGCACTCCAATCAACAGCAAAAAAAATCTAAAAATAACAAATATGCTTGAATAATACTTATTAAAAAATCCGAACTAATTCGAATTCTATTGATTTGGTATTATAGTTCGGATTTTTTTCGACTACTAAAACACTTTTGTCGCCAGGCTCATTTTTCATTATTCCAAATCGGTATTATCAATAGGCATCATAACTTCTAAATCATCATTTCCAATCCTGTAGCTGTAGCCATGATTGGGTGTTTCAGGATAGTATTCATTCCCGTTTTGGTCCTTAGACTGCCATCCGATATGTATATTCGGGTCAGCTGTTTCAAAAAAATAATCAGGCTGTTGTCTATTGCTTACTCGTGACGTTTGTTTCATGATATATACCCATTCTTCAGGCAGCTTTATAATGCCGAATGATTGTCCATGGACTTTAACGGTGTCCTTCATCTGAATTTTCGGCATATATGTTTCAGCTCCTCCGGAGACCATATATCCCCTATCTTTCATCAAATAAAAGTCCAGGGTTTTCAAATTGTCATCAGGCTTGAGATTCCAAACGATGTATTGAGCAGCCAAGTCATTATTATCCATTTTCCAAATCCGCGGACTGCCCTCAGTATCGATTGAATCCAGCTCCCATTCATGCTTATTCCAAACCCAGAAGCTTAGCCCATATGTATGCTTCGTCGAAACGAATGGGACAAGTTTATGGGTGGCATCGAGCTCTACGATTGCTTGAATCTTGTCTGCCTGAATAGTAACTGTCAATCCGTTCATTCGTTTTGTCAATTGAGATTCTTTCGGGAAAGCAGAAGGAGGCCAAGGGAAAAAACGATACATGACTAATGTGATAATGATGAGTAGAACGATAGTGGAAGAGAGTATCCATATTCTTTTCTTCACGGGTTCTTCACCTCCCAAATTGAAGAAGGCGAGTGGAAATATCGCTGTCTTCTTTGTGAGTTGACTAAAATACCCTTCCCATCCTTTTCTACAAAGACCATGGTTTGGATCCCACTGCCCGATTTTGATGATGTACCTTTAAGGACATAGGGAAACCGCTCATCCCCCTTTTTCCCGTTTTGACCAGTAATATTTTGATACCACACTGTACTATAAATCTTCTTTTCTTTCATTTTATTCAGAGCTGTCGAAAGGGCTGCACGATCGATCCGGTGCTCATCAGCAGACGGATTGATCGCAATCAAGACAGGCTGCTCATAGCTTGATAGATACGTCGATACTTCATTTTCCGGATAAAGTCCATGGTTGATCGGAATGGCCAGCAGCCCTGCGGCAAGGAACAGGTAGTTTGAAAAAAATCCTAGCCATGCAAATGGACGGTATTTTACCCACCGGTCTTTAACTTTTCGAAAAATAAAAAATAAGATCCAGACGCCAAGCGGCAAAAGGGCAATTTTAAATGTATCGTGGAATAAAGGGACTGTGATGGAAAAAGAGAACAAACCGACAAACGTGGCAAGGAAGACCTTCCATCCAGTCAGTTTAGCCTTATTCTTTCGATAAAAGAAAATGACCAGTGCAGCCGATCCTGCCCATACTGCAAGATTCAGCAAGAGGGAAGGGAGATTAATTGAAGAAAACATGTCATGTCAAACCACCTTTATTTTTCTATCTTTATCCATTTTAACAATAAAATGGGTTTTGTTTCAGTGTATTCAATAATTATGTTTTGAGAAGGTGTTAAAATGGAGTCATGATTCGTCAGCAAAAAGGAGAATGCAAATGAAGGATAAGGAATATGATGCGCTGCTGAATATCCGGACAAGCAAGGAGCAGGCGGGATTTCATTCCTCCTTGCATTACCATCGCTATGAGCCTACTCCGTACGAAGCGCTCGAACGGTTTTTTCGCCATTATCCATTGAAAAGCAGTGATAGGGTAGTCGATTTTGGCTGTGGCAAAGGAAGGCTGAACTTTTTCGCTCATCACTTGTTTCAGTCCACGATGATCGGAGTGGAAATGGATGAGCTATTTTATGAACAAGCAGTTGAAAATAGAGGGCGTTATTTTGAAAAAAAGAATACTAACAAGCGGAACATTTATTTTCATTGCTGCCTGGCAGAAACTTACGAAATCCACCCAGAGGATAATCATTTTTACTTTTTTAATCCTTTTACCGTCCAAATTTTCATGAAAGTCGTCAACAATATCCTGCAATCATTTGAGGAAAATCCACGACGCATCGATTTGATTTTATATTATAGCTCCGAAGATTATATTTTTTACCTAGAAAACCAGACACCGTTTGAGTTGTTCGAAGAAATCGGCCTGCATGGCTATGAAAAAAATGCTTATGAGAAAATGCTTGTTTACCGTCTTGCCTATCAGTGCACCTAAAGGATTTTCCTCTTTTCTTATCGAATAAATTCAGTAGCACGGCAAAACAATTTTAAGAAAAGAGGTTCAACTATGGAAAACCCAGCGCTAGATCGGCTCAAAAATGGATGGATTTTGGATATATCGATAGAGGAACTTCAATATAAAATGCAATCTGGTGAAGTTTCTTCAAAGGATCTTGTCTTGATGTATTTGGACCGGATTGCTGAGTTCGATCAGGAATTGAAATCGATCATAGAAATAAACCCCGATGCCCTGTATTCAGCGGCTGCATTGGACTTTGAGCGTCGCACCAAAGGAAGCAGAGGCCCCCTTCACGGTATACCGCTTCTCCTTAAGGACAATATCGATACCGGAGATAAGATGCATACGAGTGCAGGGTCTTTGGCGCTGGCTGAATCCTATGCAAAGGAAGATGCCTTTGTCGTAAAGAAATTGAGAAAGGCTGGAGCGGTCATCCTTGGCAAAACCAACATGACCGAGTGGGCTAATTTCATGGCAGAAAATATGCCCTCGGGCTACAGCTCCAGAGGTGGCCAGGTGCTGAATCCGTATGGGGTCGAGTTTGAGGCTGGAGGCTCCAGCTCTGGATCGGCAGTTGCCGTAGCGGCTAATTTTGCCGCAGCTTCAATTGGAACGGAAACATCCGGCTCCATATTAAGTCCAGCGAACCAGAATGCAGTTGTAGGCATCAAACCGACTGTGGGATTGATCAGTCGTACGGGAATCATCCCGATTTCCCACACTCAGGATACGGCAGGTCCAATCGCGAGAACGGTTGCGGACGCAGCATTAATACTTGGTGCCATGCAAGGCGTTGATGAGAAAGATCCGGTGACCAGCAGCAACGAGCTCCTTGAAATAGATTTCATGGAACATCTAAAGGCTGATGGGTTAAAGGGGAAACGGATAGGCATCGCGCGAAGCCTTTTCATGAAGCATTTAAGTGAGTCCCAGCGTCAAGTGATGGAGGGGGCTGTCAAGAGACTGAGCGAACTGGGTGCTGAGGTCGTTGAGGATGTTCGTATTCCGTCTGCAAATAAGGAATGGAAAAGCAAGGTGCTGCTTTATGAATTCAAGTCCGGTGTCAATGCATACTTAAGGACTACCGATCCTGAAATCGGGATTCGTTCCTTATCGGATGTTATTTCATTCAATGAGAGGTTGGGCGAGCAGACATTGAAGTATGGTCAAAAAGTATTGATCGATTCCCAGGATACGAGTGGGAATTTGACAGAAGCGGAGTATTTGAAGTGCTTGGAAAAAGATCAATATTTTTCGAGAGAGCATGGAATCGATTCCGTTATGGAAGAGCATCAGCTGGATGCAATCGTTTCATCAAGCCATTTTGGCTCAGGCATCCCTGCGAAGGCTGGGTATCCATCCATTAATGTCCCGGCTGGCTTCACAGGGGATGGTGAGCCTGTTGGAATTACATTTACAGGGAAAGCCTTCAGTGAACCGGTATTGATCGAGCTTGCCTATGCGTTCGAGCAAGGTACGAGACACCGAAAGCCCCCGCTCCTATAAATAACTGGAATGCATTATTGAAAAGGTTGTTTTTGTTGAACGGTTTTCTTGAAAATAATTGAACATTAGCGGTTGATTGGAGCGGAAGGTGCGAGACCCCGCAGCGAAGCGAGGAGATATAGTGGATATTCGATTAAGTTCGGCACCTCGTGAGCTGACATCGAACGACCTCACTTCGTGTGAGGGCCCTCGGAAAGCGAGCATCCTTCCGTGGAAATCAACCTTACTCAAGCTTTGACCAATATCAACAAATATGACAAAAAGAGCTAAAAACAAAGGAGGAAAAGAAATTGACTTCACCCAATCCGCTGCTTGAAGCATTCAAAAAAGCACCCTATTTACTCCCGGGGAACGGGAAAAGAACAGTGGAAGTATTGAAGGAGGCGCTGGAACACATCGAGGATCAAGAAGAGAGTGATGTATACGGCTCCGGTAAGATCATTGAAGAATTTCAAATAAAAATGGCCAACTACCTTGGGAAAGAAAGCTCCGTTTTCTTTCCGAGCGGGACGATGGCGCAGCAAATCGCTTTACGGATTTGGTGCGATCGGAAAAGAACGAAAAAAGTTGCCTACCACCCACTCTGCCATCTGGAGATTCATGAAGAGGATGGATTGAAGGAATTGCACCACCTCGAGCCCATATTATTGGCCGATAAAGATAGGGTCATAGAGTTAGAGGATGTGACCGAATTAAACGAGGATATAGCCTGTTTGCTGCTTGAGTTGCCGCAGCGTGAAATCGGCGGACAGCTTCCGGAGTACAAAACCCTTGAAGAGATTTCTGCTTACTGCCGTAAGAAGGGAATCAAGCTCCATCTGGATGGTGCGAGGCTTTATGAAATCCTTCCATACTATCAAAAATCGGCAGCAGAGATCTGCAGTCTTTTTGATAGTGTCTACATCTCCTTCTATAAAGGAATCGGTGGTGTAGCAGGGGCGATCCTCGCTGGGGGAGAAGACTTTGTGAAGGAGTCGAAGGTTTGGAAGAGGCGCCACGGCGGTGACTTGATCAGCCTGTATCCATATATCATCAGTGCGGACCATTATTTTGAAAAAAGGATTGGAAGGATGCAAGAGTATTTTGAGCAAGCTAAAGAAGCAGCCGCAGCCTTCAATGATTGCCAAGGAGTATTTACCATTCCTGAAATGCCGGTCTCAAATATGTTTCATGTCTATTTCCAAGAGCCGAAAGAAAAGGTGGAATCGCTCATGGCAGAGATTGCGGAAGAAACAGGAGTGGCCATGACAGGATATGTGAAAGAAATCAATGAAACGCAATGTTCCTATGAACTGAGTATAGGTGATCAGTACGGAAGGGTACCGAAGGAGAACTTAGAGAAAGCCTTCTACCTCCTTGATGAAAAAATGAAGAATGCAAAAGTAGGTTCATAGAGGAAAGAAGAGGCTAGGACAAAAGTGTTCTCTTCTAAGAAAAATCCGAACAATTCAAATTCTTACATTAGAATTCGAATTGATTCGGATTTTTTTAATAGGTTTTGTTTAAGCATGTTTGTGGTTTTCAGCTTATGCTGGCTGTTGATTGGAGTGCAAGACGAAGACTCCGCCCGCCCCGCGGAAAGTGGGGATCCTTTAGTGGAAATCACCTTTTTGATAATTAGCAGCCCACTTTAAGAATGTAGCCTTTGAAATAAGAGATGGTGGATTTTACAAAAATAATCCAATTTACTATTGAAATATTCTGAGTATTAGGTATAATTCCAATCATTATACTTTTTTCAACAGGGGGAGATACATATGAACGCATCAAAGAGCAAGCTGTTGGACGATTTGAAAGCATTGTTGAAAGATGAACAAGTCACTGTGAATGAAACGATTCTCGAACAGCATGGAAAGGATGAATCCTATCATACGCCGAGTTCTCCCGACATTGTCGTCTTTCCTGAGAGTGCCGAGGAGGTGAGCGCCGTCGTCAAATTGGCTTCCGCTCATAAGACACCGATTATTCCATTCGGAATGGGTACAAGCTTGGAGGGGCATGTGATTGCTTATGAAAAAGGTATTACGATCGATTTTTCCTTGATGAATAAGGTTCTTGAAGTCAGGGAGAAGGATTTTCTTGTGAAAGTCCAGCCAGGGGTCACGAGGATGCAGCTTAATAAAGACTTAAAAAAATACGGCCTATTCTTTTCGGTCGACCCAGGTGCAGATGCCACACTCGGCGGGATGGCAGCCACAAATGCGAGCGGTACGACTTCGGTGAAATATGGAGTGATGAGAGACCAGGTCCGTGATCTGGAAGTCGTCCTGGCAAATGGCGACATCATCCATACCGGAAACTTGGCGCAGAAGTCTTCTTCCGGCTATAACTTGAACAGCCTATTCGTAGGATCGGAAGGAACGTTGGGCTGCTTTACCGAGCTGACGCTGCGTGTATTTGGCATTCCGGAACATGTTGTAGCAGCTAGGGCTTCATTCGAACGGCTGGATGACGCGGTCGCAGCTGTTGTCTCCATTTTACAGGCTGGGATACCGATCGCCAGGGTGGAGCTTTTGGATGAGCAGTCTATGGTCCAGACGAATTTATACAGTGATACGAGCTACAATGAGAAGCCGACATTGTTTCTTGAGTTCCACGGCAACGAAGCAGGTTTGAACCAGGATGTTGAATTTACAAAGGAAATCGTCAAGGACCACCATTGTGAGGATCTTGTATTTGAAAAGGACAATGCAGCGCGGAATAAGCTGTGGGAAGCAAGGCACAACCTCGCTTATGCCTATATTCATGGCCATCCCGGGAAAAAGCAGATGGTGACCGATGTTTGTGTCCCCCTCTCGGAGCTGGCTGGTGCGATCAAGCATGCCAGAAGCCAAATGGAAAAATTGGATATGGTCGGTGGGATTCTTGGCCATGTTGGTGATGGCAATTATCATACGCTGCTCATGATCGATGTCAATGATCCAGTAGAGGTTGAAAAGGCAAATATATTCAATGAGCAAATCGTCGAGTATGCATTACAACGGAATGGAACATGCACTGGCGAGCATGGGGTCGGTGTCGGAAAAATGAAATACCAGGAGAGAGAGCATGGGCAGGCTCTGCAGGTGATGGAAAAAATAAAGGCTGCCCTCGATCCGATGGAAATTTTGAACCCCTATAAATTGGTTCATATGAAAAAGGAGGAAAATAAATGAAGACACTTGAAACCATCAGTCGATTTGCCGGGAAGTATTTTGCTGTTTGGGTCATTTTAATTGCGGGGATCGCGTATTTTGTTCCGGCACCGTTTCTTCCACTTGGGGGGTACATAACCATATTATTAGGCGTTGTCATGTTCGGAATGGGGTTGACGCTTAAGCCGGCTGATTTCAAATTGGTCCTTACGAAACCTCTTCCTGTCATTACAGGTATTCTGGCGCAATTTTTGATCATGCCGCTTGGTGCATTAGCGATCGCCTACTTGCTCCAGCTGCCGAAAGAGCTAGCAGCAGGATTGGTCCTGCTGGGATCCGTACCAGGCGGGACATCGTCGAATGTCATGGTGTATTTGGCAAAAGGGAATCTGGCATTATCGGTTGCGATGACTTCGATTTCGACGATGCTTGCGCCGGTTGCCACTCCTTTGATTTTATTAGGGCTCGCCGGACAATGGATGCCTGTCGATCCAAAAGCGATGTTCCTTTCGATTGTTCAGGTCATCATCTTTCCGATTGTATTGGGCTTCATCGTGCAAAAAATCTTCCCTAAAGGCGTTCAAAAAAGCCAGAACGTCATTCCGTTGATTTCCGTATTGGCCATTATCATTATTGTTTCAGCAGTTATATCGGCAAATGGTGATCATATCGCATCTTCCGGTGGTTTGATTTTTTCAGCGGTCATGCTTCATAACTTCCTCGGGCTGTGCCTCGGATATGGCGCTGCTTGGCTGCTCAAGCTGGACGAAGGGGAGCGCCGGGCGATATCGATTGAAGTGGGGATGCAGAATTCAGGTCTTGGGGTGGCTTTAGCTTCGGCTTATTTCGGTCCATTGGCTGCACTTCCAAGCGTCATTGCAGCAGTTTGGCATAATATTTCGGGTCCGATTCTGGCAACGATCTGGTCAAAGAATCCGGCGAAGCAAGCAGATGGCAGCAGAGTCGATTCAGGTCCGAGCCAGGCGCAGCCGATGGCAAAGTAAAAGCAAAATTGTTTGAAATTGGCTTGCTGCCCTTTGGTGCGGCAGGCTTTTTTTTGTCTGTCGGGTGCCAAGGATTTTATTTCTTGCTGGTAATCGATTATCCTGATAAAAGACGACCGTAATACTTGAGGTGAAAATAAAGTGAAGAAAATACATAGCAATGTGATTCAATTCAGGGGAACCCACATGGATTTTGGTTATATGCAAGGGCAAAGGCTGAAGGATTCGCTTGCCGTCATCAATCGTGAAAACCAATGGAAGGTGCGGAAGCCAAGGTTTTCGATTGACGAAGCAGAGGCTAAGGATGCGATTATCAAATTTGCGCCGGGAATCTGGGAAGAGCTGCTCGGTTTGCAGGAGGCGCTGGAGTGGCCTATGGAAAAGGTACTGAAGGAATTCGGAGGCTACCGTTTGGATTATGTAAAATCCGGCTGTTCAATCTTTACAGGTGAGGATTATTTAATCAGGAACTATGACTACCATCCTAAAACGTATGAAGGACGCTATGTTTTGTTCCAGCCGACAGATCAAGGCTATGCGATCATCGGTCCCAGCCAGCGGGTGACCGGCAGAATGGATGGGATGAACGAGAAGGGCTTGGCGGTTGGCTATAATTTCATGCATCGAAAAAACCCGGGGGACGGATTTATTTGCTGCATGATCGGCAGGCTGATCTTGGAATCATGTGCTAACGTCCAAGAAGCCGTCGAAATGCTGAAGGAAATCCCCCATCGTCATTCTTTCAGCTATGTAGTATTTGATCGCAGCGGAGAGACCTATGTCGTGGAAACGTCACCAAGAAAAGTTGCGGTGCGCCAATCACAGGCCTGTACAAATCATTTTGAACTGCTGACAGAAGAAAACCGGAACCATCTTGTCGATTCAAAGAGACGACTGGAGGCTATGCAGGAAAACGGAGCTTCAGAAGCATCCGATGCATTCCGTATGATGAACGATCGGAACAAAGGGGTATTCTCTGATCTGTACAGCAGCTGGGCAGGCACCATTCATACGTCAGCATACTTTCCGAATGAGTTGAGAGCATGGATGGCGCTTGGCGGAGACCGTGAGCCTGTGGAACTTGATTTTGGAAAATGGCTGAAAGGGGAAGACTTAGATATCGATCGACTGACTGGAGAAGTGGACACGGATATCCCTTTCCTTCATATGGATGAAGGGGCTGATTGGTTTAGGAGATGATCTGTATATAAATGCCCTCGGTCTTGGACCGAGGGCATTTTTGTGCAGGGCTCCCCATTTTAGGCAGCCCTGCACTTTGGTGACAGGCACCGGTATTTTTATACGAATTTGACGATGTCGTCGTAAGGTCTGCGCGTTTTTGGGTTTGGCTCGTTGACGCGGTATCCGAAAGCAACCATGACGGAGATGCTGAAATGTCCATCCTCCAGGAGACCTTCTTCGGCAAGCAGGGCGTTCATTTTTTCAATATCAAAGCCTTCGATTGGACAGGAGTCGATGCCGATCTGGGCAGCGGCTGTCATCATATTACCAAGGGCTAGGTAGGTTTGCTTGCATGCCCAGTCATACAATGGACGATCGCCTTCAAGTAAATCGAAGTCCACCTTTTGGAATTCTTCAATTCGGGAAAGATATTTTTCCAAATGTTCTTCAGGCATACTTTTCACCGTTTTAAAATGATCCTGCAAGTAGGCGGAATCATATTTCGTATCGAGCTTCGTCCTTGCCAACATAACGACAAAATGACTGGCTTCAGGAAGCTTTCCGTAGGCGCCCCATGCCGTGTTTTTGATTTTTTCCCTTAGTTCAGGGTTTTCGATGACCACGAATCTCCAAGGTTCAAAACCGAAGGAACTCGGGGACAACCTGCCTGTTTCCATGATGAAATGAAAATCATCATCTGACACTTTTTTATCTGGATCGAACTGTTTTGTTGCATGTCTAAAATGGTAAGCATCCAAGATTTCCTGCTTCAATGTTTCTTTATCACGCATACACGACTCGCTCCTTTTCATCTTAATGAATCATTTTTAACGTATCACAATATGGCAGATGATTCATGCAATTAGTATTGACGAATTTCCACCTGTTATTAAAAACGGTCTGCCGTGATAAAGACATACTTTTGTGAGTTAGTTTAATTTTTTTCTACACTCACTACTTTCGAATCGTTCGCAGGTACAGTAACTTTTACTTCAAGATATTGTTTGCCATCTGCGGAATAGTTCTGTACTACTTGTTCTCCGTTTGTCGTTTTGTAAGATCCTTCTGTCAAATAAATAGGTATTGAAACGGTTAAGTCCTTCTTCAGTCTATTAGAAATGGTTATTTTCTGAGAGGACGCAGTTCCGTCATTTGCACTTTGGTAATCTGCTTGATAGGACATGATCCCGCTTTTTGTATCGCCATTTTCATATACAGGAATTGAGTGGCCGGGCTCTTCATAATTATAGGAAGTGATTTGTCCATCGCTTGTCTGGAAATCCCTGAAGCCAACCCATGGTTTTCCCGTAAGCTCTATGGCTGTTGTCGTCGTATAAAGAATCCCATCTTGCTTTGTAACATTGTCAACATGAGTATGTCCGTGAAGACTAAGTGTTACACCATATTCTTTCATAAGGTCAATCAACGCTTGGGCATTTTCTCCATGCCATTGTTGGTCATATTTGAGTCCCAGTTTTTCCCCCAATGCAAGCGTATCGACCGACTGAGGATCATGCTGCTGGTCATATTGCTGCCAATATTTTTGAACTTCCGAGTCCGTTTGCGGCCATATATCACGGTCGCGCCATAAAGGATTGTGATGGGAGAATAACCCTCGAATTTGATTACTTTGAGCCGTTTTTGCATTATTTTCTAAATCACTTTTAATCCATGCCAATTGCTTCGCTCTAACTTGTCCTCCCCAAGTCGGGACAGAGACAGTTCCGTGGCCGCTGCGGTCAATTTTATTCCAATCAAATGAATTGTATCCGATAAAATGTGCATAGGGGCCATAGTTAAATGAAAAATATTGAGGGCCGAAATATTTTTCCCAATATTTTGCTCCATCTGCCAAAGTTGCATCTTGCGCATAGAAATCATGGTTCCCAGGGACAATGTACACAGGAACATTTAATTTTTGCAGTACTTTGTACACTTCTTCGTATTCATAAATATATT
Source organism: Falsibacillus albus (assembly GCF_003668575.1). Taxonomy (NCBI): domain Bacteria; kingdom Bacillati; phylum Bacillota; class Bacilli; order Caryophanales; family Bacillaceae; genus Falsibacillus; species Falsibacillus albus. Next base: position 45,574 of record NZ_RCVZ01000012.1, read on the forward strand.
CTTGGGGATTCATTTGTCCAAAAATTAAATCTCCTGTAAGGACAACAAAGTCAGGATTTTTCAGATTTACTTCTTTGATGGCTTTTTGCAGGTAGAGCCAGCGTTTGTTTGGATCAGGGTCCCACATACCCGTCTCTCGGGCCAATGCTGGATCAGTCGAAGTAGGATTGTCAGGATCACCGACATTTCTTGGAGATCCCACGTGAATATCGGTTAAATGCAGAAAAGTAAAATCTTTTTTGAATTGATCGATGATTTTTACCGAGTGAGGTTGTTTATCCGTGATTCTTTGCCCGTTTCCTGTATAGGATACCTCTAAGTCATATAATCTTTCTGGAACATTATCAGGAATCTTTACAGTTACATCAGAAATGGTAGAACTATTTCTCCAATAAGATTGACCTTGCTGAACGGAGAGGACAGGCAAATCATAGTCGGTTGTCAAGGAAGAATGATTGTTTTGTTTTAATTTTACAATCCAAGCTCCGGCTTCTTTTCCTTGTGTATCAACTTTTAGTGTTAATGTTCCTCCTTTCTCTTTAATTGCCGGGGTCGAAAACAATGGATAGATAATCTGATTGACTTTCTGATCGATGGAAATATTAGGGGCCTCATTTAAATAATTTGTGCTGTTTCCAATTCCACCATCTTGGATTCCGGAGGCAGTAACTGGTCCATCCAAGGCATTAGCGGAAACTGGAATCATCGAGAAGATGAAAATTAGTATAAGACTTAATTTGAACTGCTTTCTCATTTGGTTCCCTCCTTTGTAATGCTCATAGACTATCATCGATTTGTAAATGAAGTGTTAAAGTATTTTAAAATTAGTATTTTTCCAAAAAGTACTATTCGTTCCGACGAATTTCATAATGTTTGTTTGCATCCCTTTTAATGTGAAATAATGATTAAAAAGTTTTGTGATGAAAAAGGTGTTTAGAATGAAAAAGGTGATTGTAGTTGGAGCAGGAATACTAGGGGCATCTACGGCCTACCATTTGGCGAATGCAGGTGTAGAGGTGACCCTGGTCGACCGGTTTGACCGCGGCCAGGCGACGGATGCTGCAGCGGGGATCGTTTGCCCTTGGATATCCCAGCGGCGCAACAAGGATTGGTATCAGCTGGTGAAAGGCGGGGCCCGCTACTATCCACAGCTGATCAATCAACTGAAAGAGCTGTGCGAGAAAGAGACCGGCTATAACAGGGTAGGGGCAATCAGCCTGCACAAGGATCCTGTGAAGCTGGAAAAAATGGCAGAACGGGCTCAGAAGCGGAGGGAAGATGCACCGGAAATCGGGGATATTCAAATTCTTTCCCCTGCCGAGGCGAGGTCGATGTTTCCTCCGCTCTCCGACGAATATGGAGCTGTTTACATCAGCGGCGGGGCACGTGTAAATGGAAGATCGCTGCGAAACGCCCTCATCCAGTCAGCTTTCAAAAAAGGGGCGGACTTCCTTAAAGGAAGTGCTTCGCTTGTATTTGAAGGAAATCGGGTGACAGGGGTTCGTGTACAGGAAAGGACCCTGGATACGGAGCAGGTGATTGTCACCGGAGGAGCATGGTCGAAGGAATTACTTTCCCCGCTAGGGATTGAATTTAAGGTTTCGCCGCAAAAAGCGCAGATCGTCCACCTGGAGCTTCAGGATATGGACACTGCCAATTGGCCGGTTGTGATGCCTCCGAATGATCAATACATCCTTACCTTTGAAGGTGGCCGGGTGGTCGTGGGTGCAACCCATGAAAATGAGGCAGGATTTGATGATCGGGTCACGGCAGGCGGATTGAATGAAATATTGGGCAAAGCGTTGGAGATCGCTCCGGGGCTGGGGAACGGCAGGTTAATGGAAACAAGAGTGGGATTCCGGCCGTTTACACCTGATTTTCTTCCGGTCTTTGGGCCTGTTCCATATTTTGATGGGCTGTTTGCCGCAAATGGCCTGGGGGCATCCGGGCTGACAAGCGGCCCCTACCTTGGCGCCGAAGTGGCGAAATTGGTTCTCGGAATGCCGACAGAACTGGATCCGAGCCATTATGATATATCAGGCGCAATTGAACATAGAAATTGAATGGAAATAAGAAGGAGGAAAATGATGAGATTAAAAGGAAAGAAAGTACTTAGTCTTGTCCATCATGATTTTGAAGACCTTGAATTGTGGTATCCGATCTTAAGGCTGCAGGAGGAAGGAGCCGCAGTCCAGTTGGCAGGTGAAAATGCCGGAGAAAAGTACATCGGAAAGTATGGCGTTCCAGCAGTATCCGATTTATCCTATGGTGAAATAAAAGCGGAAGAATTTGATGCCATCCTTGTGCCTGGAGGATGGGCCCCTGATAAAATCCGACGATTCCCTGAAGTCCTTGCTGTCCTTCGGTTCATGGAAGAACAAAAGAAACCGATCGGGCAGATTTGCCATGCGGGGTGGGTGTTGATTTCAGCAAAAATATTGGAAGGCAAAAAGGTTACCAGCACTCCTGGCATCAAGGATGACATGGAGAACGCCGGAGCTGTTTGGCTGGATGAGCCCGTTGTAGTGGATGGACACTTGGTTTCAAGCAGGCGTCCGCCGGATCTGCCGGATTATTTGCGGGAATTCATAAAAGTGATGGAAGAAAAATAATTAATTGCTTATTGGGAGGCCGTCAGCATGGCCTCCTTTTCATCTGTAATAATCAATCATCAAGCAGAAAAAATTTTTTGAAGGACGGCAGTCTTGTCACCTTTAGCGGGATTTGAAAGATCGTTAACAAAAAAGCTGTTGTCGAACCCGAGAGCAACAAAGTTACAAACGGTTTTTTTAGGATCATTCTACTGAATATGAACATCAATAGGTAGATAAAGGTCGACCAACAGCAGTTCCAGCCATTTTTGAATGTAATGGCATTAAATTTTGATCCTATCCATTCTATTAATGATGAAGCCAAAACCCATTTTATTACATAAACGATTTGTCTCAGGAAATTACTTGGATAAGTGGACAAAAAAGATAGTATCAATAGAGGCATAATAAAAAATAAATGCAGGATTTTTATCGTTCGTGTTTTGAGAAAAGGAGATTTAAACTCCCAAAGCACTTTATAATTACATAAATAATAATAGCCGGCATTGAATATGACAACATACAGCACACTGGGAAAAAAACGAGGGATGTTTTTCCATGTTCTCTTTCTTATGTTTTGGATGGCAAGCCATATCAGTATTGCTAAATGCATTTTTATCACCTCGATTTGTCCGATAATAAGCCGGCTGTTAGAAGAATGTCAGTCAATTTGTAAGGCTCTTTTCTCAAACTTCGTTGCTTTAACAACTAAAATAGGATTGTCCATTCAATTTTTTTATCTTTAAAATGGCCTAATAAGCGGGAAGAGAGCCAGGATCCTCTATTTCAACGCGCTAAACATCTATTTACGCATTAAAATCGGCAGTAAGATTTTAAGAACAATCTATACGAAAACAGCCATTTGAAAAATGAGTCCATTAATAAGATGCGACGAAAGCGGGTCTTTTATGAATTTTTCTGACTTTGAGCCCAAAAGGAATATTTTAGATAATACTTTAGACCTATATCGTTTTATAGGTAAATGGTATAATTACTAAATAATAACAAGATTACATATTTTGAGGTGTAGGTTGAAAGGGAATCGGGTAGCGTTATACAGAACGAAACCTGAATACAAAACGAATACATTTAATGATTGAGGGGATGAAGTCCAATGTTCGACCCTAAGGGAAATTCAAGATGAAGGAGTTCAATCAATTACCTAATTTAAGGCTATATAGATTTATGATCATGATTGTTATAGCTGTCATGATCCTTGGAATATTCACTTCTCCATTTGAGTCCTTTGGAATGAGGATCTCCGTTCAAAGTATTTTTGTCGTGCTGATTTCCATTCTGCTATGGATGTATCCTAATAAGGAAACGAACAGTTTGAAGGGGAGTTTAATTTTTTTGATAGCGGCTTATTTTTATGCCATTTTCCTGATGTATCAGGAAACAAGCCTTAATTTTATTTTTATTGCACTGCTGCCGACAGTAGCAATTGGCTTTTATCATAAAAAATTATTTTATTCGATATTCATTTTGAATTTTGTAGGTGCCATGTGGCTGTTTTTTCACGTATATTCATCAACGAATCCGGGTTTTGCCTATTTGAAAAATGATTTCACAGGGAATATTCTTGATTTTATCGGGAGCCAGGCCATTGTCTATTTTGTCTTTTTTATGACCACCAATCGGATTGAAAAGATACAGCAATATAATGAACAAATACAATCTACAGAGCGTCTGAAGACAACGGGGCAGCTGGCTGCAGCAGTGGCCCACGAAATTCGTAATCCGATCGCGGTAGTAAAGGGTTTCTTACAGTTTTACAGGGAAGACGAATCCATTCCGGCACATGCGAAAGAGCATTTTAAATTGATGCTCGGTGAAATGGATCAGGCAGAAATCGTGATACAGGACTTTCTTTCCCTGGCAAAGCCGAATGATGAACAGTCTGCAACGGTAAACGCCCGTGAGGCAGTAAATAGTGTTGTCGATTTGCTATCTTCCTATGCTTCCATGAACAATATTCGACTTTCTATCGATGTACCGGAACCAACTATGGTGAATTGCAGTAAGGTCGAACTCAAGCAAGTTCTTGTAAACATTATCAAGAATGGAATCGAATCCATGAAATTTGGCGGGGACGTCCAAATTTCATCTCAAAGTACAGGAAATTACTTTACCTTAAAGGTGTCGGATAATGGCGTAGGTCTTGATGAGCATGAATTAAAAGAACTTGGTAAACCGTTTTATACACTTAAAAGTTCTGGTACTGGTCTTGGATTGATGATTTGCTACAACATTATGAATAAATACGGGGGAAGCTTGAACTTTAAAAGCAAAAAAGGTGAGGGCACCACGGTGTATTTAACATTTAAAAAAGCAGATTGATTAAGCTTGCTGTATCATTCTAAAACTTTAAAATCGGTACCAGCATGCTGGTACCGATTGTTGTTTAGTTCTGCAATCAAGATAAGTAAGAGGCATTAATCTTTATCTTCGACCTTTCGCCCCTTCATGATCCGTTTGAACTTTTCCATCTGCTTATCATCATGCCCGAGTTCCGAGAGGTGATAAGGGTTATCATGCTCGTGATCTTCTGATACGACTCCGGCTTCTTTTCCCAGTGTAGAATTGGAATCGGAAATGACGCGGTCATAGTCGCCATCACGATGAGGAGTTACTTGGGTATTGTTATTATCGCTGCTTTTCGGCAATGTAACTTCAACTCCTTTATGTTAGGATGTAGTCGATTCAACCGAAATATTCTTAAAAAAAAGCTCTTTTCGTAAAGTTTGTTTCTATTCATTAAAGGTTGAATAAGGTTGATTTCCGCTGCGGGGTCTCACCTGGCCCGCTGATCCCTCCGGAGTCTTGCACCTTCCTCTCCAATCAACAACATATGATGAGTTATTTTAAAGAAAAATTGTTAAAAACAACAATCTTTGAGAAAAGAGCCTTAAAAAAGAAATAAAAAGCGATTCCGTCAAAGTTGGAATCGCATAAAAAGGGTCACTAACCCTTGAAAATACTGCTGATTTTTTCGATTTCACCACTTGATAATGAAATATCCAGTGTCTTCAAATTGTTTTCGACCTGTTCCGGCTTTTTCGCTCCGGGAATGATGGCATCGATGGAGTCGACGGTTAAGTACCAAGCCAGAACGATATGGGGAATCTCGGCTCCTTTGGCTTCAGCGATATCGCGGAGTTGATCGACCTTTGCAAGATTTTTGGCGAATGTTTCCCCCTGGAACATCGGATTCTTCGCTCTTCCGTCATTGAAAGTGGTGTCCTTTGTATACTTTCCTGCCAGTAAGCCTGCAGCAAGCGGGAAATAAGGAACGAATGATATTCCATTTTCGGCGGTGTAAGGCAGCAGATCCTTTTCTGCCTGACGTTTAAATAAATTGTATTCGGATTGAAGCACATCCACATAGCCGTCTCGGTTTGCTTCCTTCAGTTGTTCGATGGAGAAGTTGGACACTCCGATCGCCTTGATTTTCCCTGCATCCTTCAGTTCTTTCAAAGCACCGACGGCTTCGGCCTTTGGAGTGTCGTTGTCTGGAAAATGGATGTAAAACAAGTCGATATAGTCCGTCTGCAGGCGCTTTAAGCCTTCATCAACGCTTTTTTTCAAAAATGAGGGGGAATTGTCGACAACGATGTCTTTTCCGACAAATTTATGCGCACCTTTTGTGGCAATCACCACATCTTCCCGTGTCCCCTTTTCTTTTAGGACTTCCCCGATTAATTCTTCCGATCTTTCAGGTCCATATATAAAAGCAGTATCCAAAAAGTTCATGCCGTTTTCCAAGGCAGTGCGGACAATATTTTTCCCGACTTCTTCGTCCAAGTTTGGATATATATTGTGGCCGCCGACTGCATTGGTCCCAAGGCCAATCGGGTTTACAAGTAACTCAGACTTCCCAAGCCTCACCTTTTTCACCATCTTCTCATCTCCTTTTTCCATGTTAAACCAATGATATCAAAGACAGTAAAATGGATGAAATAAAATGCTCAGCAATAACTATTCTCTTGTTTTTCGGTCGTAAGCTACCCTTGTCCAGAAAAAAATGGCGTTTCCGATCAAGAGTACAGTGAATTCCCAACCTGTTTTTCCTTTTGTGAATAGGTCATACATGGACCAGATCAATAATGCGGCGGTATAAAAAAGAAAGGCATTTTTGGCTGATTTGTCATTATGTGCTTTTTCCATTTCGTCGGCTTTGCGGATTTTCATTTTGATTCCCCCTTAAAAATAAAAAGTTGATCGATATTTGTTTGAAGAACATCTGCCAATTTGAAGGCAAGCATTAATGTAGGGTCATACTTATCATTTTCAATTGCATTGATGGTTTGTCTTGTGACTCCACACCTTTTGGCAAGTTCCTCCTGTGAGATGTTTCTTTTTCTTCTAAGAACTTTTATCTGGTTCTTCATAATTCACATCACCTTCGGGCTGAGAAATGTAAAAAGATTTTTACATTTCTCAGTCTATACCAATTATTGTAAATGTCAAATGTATTTGACATTTTGTTTTTATGGTTCTTTCGTGATTTTTTTGCTATTCATCAATTGTGTGTAAGGTTGATTTCCGCTGTAGGATACTCGCTTTCCGAGGGGCCTCACAGGATGTGAGGTCGTTCGATGTTGGCACACGACGTGCCGAACTTAATCGAACATCCGCCATACCTCTCCCCGATCCGATGCTGGGGTCTCACCTGGCCCGATGATCCCTCTGGAGTCTCGCACCTTCGGCTCCAATCGATTCAAAAAAATTTTTTTAGTCCAAAACTGATCACTTTTTTTAGACTAAAAAAACCTAGTCCGAATTGTCACGGACTAGGTGAAATCAGCGTTTCATTTTGACCCGTTTTAGCCATTTACGCTGTTTCCTGTTGGTCATGAAGTAGCCGATAAAAGCAAGTGCAGAAAGGAGAGACGCGCCTTCCCAGAGGATGGTCCGGTCAAAGTAAATCCCCGAAAAGGTGCCGATAATACCAAGAAGGCTAAAGAAAAAAGCATGTGTCTTTCTGTTTTCCAGCATCGAAAATTCAAACTGCTCGTATTGCTGCTTTTCCTGAAGTTCAAGATGCCGTTTCGGCGCCTCCAAATAATCTTGGACAGAATGGACGATTTGAAAGAATGGCTGTGCATTCATCCATTTTAAAAATAATTGCCATTTGCTTGTATTGGAATGTTTCAGCCAGTCCATGAAAGCAGGTTTGACGATCTCCAATGTTTCTTTATCAGGTGTGATGATATGAATCATCCCTTCAATCGTCACAAAGGATCGCCCTAGAAAAACAAAGCGTGTGGGGACCTGAATAGGCAGATCCTTTACCATATCATTGATTTCTTTTTTTGCTGTGAGGATGTCCATTTCCTTCATTTTTTCAAGGTCAAAGGAAAGGGCCTCAGCAAGGACGGATTCAATCGATTTCGGATCTGCTTCAGGGAGCAAGAATCCTAGCTGCCCCAGTGCCCCTGCTGCCTTTTCATAATTTTTCATCAAGACTGCCTCGAGGAATGATTGAAAGTGTGAGGCGTCCTTCCTGGAGATTTCGCCTACCATGCCAAAGTCCAACAAAATGATGGTGCCATCTTCTTGGATGAGTACATTGCCGGAATGTGGATCGGCATGAAAGATGCCGGCTTCCAGCCATTGTGGAAGGAACAGGCGCAAAAGGCGTTCTGAAAGCTCATTTCGGTTAATATTACAGCGTTCGAGTGCTTTTGTATCTGTAGCGCGAAAGCCCTCGACCCACTCCATTACCATTACTTTTGATGTGCAGTGTTCAGGATAGACGCCTGGCACTTTGGCTCCATTGAATTCCTGGAAGCGCTGATGGAAATGAATGGCCGTTTCCATTTCTTTGTTGAAGTCCAGCTCCCTTTCAATGACATGCTTCAATTCCTTATACAGCATGTTGAAATTGATAAAACCCTTTGGAACAGGAGCAAAGCGATCGGCAAACCAGATGATGATCGCGAGAGATCGGAAATCTGTCCTGACAAGGGATTTGATATTTGGACGCTGTACTTTGATGGCAACTTTTGTCCCATCCCTCAAGATGCCTTGATATACTTCCCCGATTGAAGCCGAAGCGATGGCCTTTGTTTCAATCGAATGTAGGACATTGTTCAACGGGCGGTCCCATTCATCTTCAAGCACCTTTTGAATCTTTTCCCATGGGGAAGGAGGGACCTGGTCCACCATATCCTGTATTTGTTTGATAAATCCATTTGGCAGCAAATCGGCTCGGATGCTGAGCATTTGCCCGACCTTGATGAGGACGCCTTCCAACTCAAATAAGGTTTGTCTGAATTGCTGGCCGATCCTTTCCCATAAGGCTTCTTTATCGGCCTCCGATTTTTTCGTGATCCGATGCCAATAAACCCGGAGTACGATGGAGAGGGCAAGTGACAATACCTTCCACATACGCCACATCTTGCGCTCGGTTTTCATATGAATTCCTCCATAGGTATATGATACGTAATGAATAAATCCTTTAATTGAACAGCACTTGTTAAAATTAGTGTACCGCTGCTTGTATTGTATTACGAATATATTGCTAAAAAAGTTTCTAAACCTTGTATATCCGAGTTGTGTTTTTTAAAACCATGGCAAGATTTGATATAATTTGGTGTTGGAATCGTGATTGGAACGGAATACATACATATTTCATCGTTTTCCAAGGAGGTGACTGGATGAATCAGCGGCAGAGAGCTATTTTACGTCAATTGCTTGCGAATAAGGGGGAACCGGTACTTGTACAGGATTTGGCTGTGATGGCCGGTTGTTCGGAAAAAACAATCCGAAATGATTTTCACGCGATACAGGGACGGCTGAGTGAGAATACCAGCATAAAGCTTGTGCGAAAGCCCGGTGTCGGTGTTTTTTTAGAGGGGAATGAAATAGAAGAAGGAAAGCTCTTTGAGGAATTGAATTCCTTCCCGCACATTAACAAGGCGGATGAAGGGAGCAGGGCAGTGGATATTGCCTTTCAATTAATCATGAGCAGCGAGCCTTTGACATTGGAGCAGTTGGCTGCTAAGCACTTCGTCAACAAAGCGGTGATCAAAAAGGATCTTGATGGCATTGAAAAATGGCTGAGGGAAATGAATTTAATGCTGGCTGCCAGGCAAAAAGTCGGCATTCAGGTAACAGGCTTAGAGAAGGATCGAAGAAAGGCTTTGGCAAACCTTCCGGCACTTATTCATTCTTCGACATTGAACTTGTTAAAAGAGAAATTTTCATCTTATGAAATGGATATTGTTCAAACGGAACTTAAGGATCTCCAGCAAAAATACTCGCTCTCTTTTACCGATGAGACCATGGAACATCTGCTAATTCATGTATTGTTCCTGATTAAAAGAACGAAGCTTAAGTATCCGATTACCATTTCTCCTCATGAGCATGAACGGATTAAAGAGAAAATGGAATATCAATGGGCCAAGCACTTTCTAAGGAAATTGGAAATTATTTTCATTGTTCATTTCCCTGAAGAAGAAATCATATATTTGGCCCTGCATTTCTTGGGAAGCAAGCAGAGGTATCAGAGCGATAAGGTGGAACATCCGGAAGGACCGGAGTTAGTGCCATTTCTCATCAAAAAAATGAGTGAGGCGACATCGCTGAGTTTCGAACTGGATCAAGCGCTGATCGATGGATTGAGCGTTCACATTACGCCGGTGTTGAATCGACTGAATTACGGCCTGGCCGTTTCGAATCCGATGTTGAATGACATCAAAAAAATGTATCCATATATATTTGATGTTGTCATGACCGTAATCGATGAAGCCAATAATGTATTCTCCCTGCAAATCCCAGAGGAAGAGGGGGCCTATCTGACTCTGCATTTTCAAACCTCGATCGAACGACTGCAAAAGAGAGATGGCCGGATGAAAGAAGTGGTCATCGTATGCCATATGGGGATCGGTATGTCACAGTTATTAAGGACAAAGCTTGAAAGGAAATTCCATTCCATCCGCGTCATTGATTGTATAGGTAAACTGGAGCTGCTGTCATTCATCAAGAAGTACCCAGTCGATTTCGTGATCTCGACGATTGACCTGAAGGGGTTAAAAGATACTCCTTATATTGTCGTCAGTCCATTGTTGGATGTTGTCGAGGAACAGCAATTGGGCCATTTTATTGAACAGTTGAGCAGAACGGAAAGTGAAGTAGGCAAGAAATCCGTGATGTCGGCTTTTTTGGAGCCTGACCTGATTTTTTTAGACTGTAATGTTGAACATCCTTACGAGTTGATTGAATTTATGGCAGAAGCATTAGTGAAGAGAGGGTATGTGGGAAAAGACTATCCTCATAGCGCCCTCAGCAGGGAGAGAATGTCTGCTACGACAATTGGTTCAGGGATTGCCATCCCCCATGGCAGTCCAAAAATGGTCCATTCATCTGTGATTGCTGCAGCAGCATTGAAAAAGCCTTTGAAGTGGGGGACGGAACTGGTCTCACTCGTGTTCATGATTGCCATCAGGCCTGATGAGAAGGATAAAACAAAGGACTTATTTAGAGAGCTGTCCGAATTGACGGAACGGCCAGAAGTGGTTCAAGCTGCTGTACACGAGATGGATCAAAAAATATTTTTGGAGCACCTGCTGAAAAAGAGCCGATGAGCGCAAATCATCGGCTCTTTTTGATTGAAGCGGAAGGTGCAGGACTCCGCCCGCTCCTCTGAAAGGAAGCATTCTACCAAGGAAATCAACCTATGACATTGAATAAAATCCAAATTTCCGGAACCTGCGGTAAAAATCCGAAATTTATTCCGAGGTTTTGTATTGTAAAGTAAATGTAAGCGATTACGAAATGTGTGGATGAGGAGGAAGAGGATGAAACTGTTAGCGATTACTTCGTGTCCGAATGGCATTGCCCATACGTATATGGCAGCAGAAAATCTGCAAAAAGCTGCCGATAAATCAGGAGTAAAAATGAAGGTGGAAACCCAGGGTTCCATAGGTGTCGAAAATGAATTAACAGAGTCGGATATCCGTGAAGCGGATGGGATCATCATTGCAGCGGATAAAACGGTGAATAAAGACCGGTTCATAGGAAAAAAACTATTGGTCGCAGGTGTCCAAGAAGGTATCCGGAAGCCAGAAGAATTAATCAATAAATTTAAAAGCGGGGATGTTCCTGTTTTCCAATCGACTGCGAAATCTGTCTCGGAATATAAGCAGGAAAGAAAAGATAAACAGAATCCGATCTATAAACATTTAATGAACGGTGTTTCCTATATGATCCCATTCATTGTGATCGGCGGACTGTTGATTGCGATTGCCTTGACGGTTGGCGGACATAAAACACCTGGCGGATTGGTTATTCCGGACGATTCTTTCTGGAAGAACATTGAAAAGCTCGGGGGCGCGTCCTTTACATTCATGGTGCCGATCCTAGCTGGTTTCATTGCCTACAGCATTGCAGATCGACCAGGTCTTGCCCCTGGTATGATCGGCGGATATATCGCTGCAAATGGAAGCTTCTACGGAAGTGAAGCAGGAGCAGGCTTCATCGGCGGGATCATTGCCGGATTTCTCGCAGGTTATATCGCACTAGGAATAAAAAGGCTGAAGGTGCCGAAAGTATTGAACCCAATCATGCCAATCATTATCATCCCAGTATTGGCATCACTGATCGTCGGTCTGTTGTTCATCTTTGTCATTGGGGCTCCTGTTGCAAGTGTATTCGAAGCTTTGACAAACTGGCTATCAGGGATGCAAGGGACAAGCTCGATTTTGTTGGCCGTCATTTTGGGAGCAATGATTTCCTTCGATATGGGCGGGCCGGTCAATAAAGTGGCCTTCCTATTCGGATCTGCGATGATCGGGGAAGGGAACTATGAAATCATGGGGCCGATTGCTGCTGCCATTTGTATCCCGCCAATCGGGATGGGGCTTGCGACATTTTTGAATAAGAAAAAATACCAAGGTGCGGAAAGGGAAGCAGGTAAAGCTTCTTTCACAATGGGCTTGTTCGGAATCACAGAAGGTGCGATTCCTTTTGCAGCCCAAGATCCACTGCGCGTCATTCCAAGTATCATGCTTGGATCCATAACAGGGTCCGTCATTGCCATGCTTGGGCATGTGGGTGATCGAGTAGCACACGGGGGCCCAATTGTCGCGGTGCTTGGTGCGATTGACCATGTAGCGATGTTCTTTATCGCCGTGGTTGTCGGTGCATTTGTTACAGCACTTATCGTCAATATTCTCAAAAAGGATGTTGGATCTAAACCAGAAAAAAACGAAATTGAGGTTGAAGATCAAGAAAGTATTCAGCCTCAGCATGTTGGCGCACAGGAAAAGCTTGAATTCAACAAGTTGACGGATTTAATGAGCATCGATTTACTGAACATTGATTTGCAGGGAAGCACACGTGATGAAGTCATCGATGAAATGATCGAGAAGCTCGATCAGACTGGAGCACTGCAATCTTCAGAGACATTTAAAGAAGCAATCATCGAACGTGAGGAGCAGAGCTCGACGGGGATCGGGATGAATATTGCGATTCCCCACGGGAAATCAAGCGCCGTCCTCAAGCCGTCTGTCGCCTTTGGCGTGAAAAAATCGGGAGTGGACTGGAACAGCCTTGATGGTACAGATGCCAAGCTCGTATTTATGATTGCGGTTCCTGAAGAAAGCGAAGGAGATGCCCATCTGAAAATCCTCCAAATGCTTTCTCGGAAACTTATGGATGATGAATTCAGGAATGAATTGCTCCACGTCCAAACAAAACAGGAAGCGTACTCATTGTTAACCAGCATTGACTAATGGAAGGGGGTATCCCCGAAGTGCCTGTCACTTTGGGGACACCCTGTTTTTGTAAAGCCTCAAATAAAAAAAGGCCATACCTATAAGGACAGGTATGGCCTCGTTAAAACCCAAAGAACATGGAGATGATATTTTTCTTTAATGGGCGTTTTTTCTTCTTTTTTTGATCGAATACAAGCGGATGGTTCATGGATGCCTGTTCTTCTTTGTTTTTTTCCAGCATTTCAATCTTTTTCGTCAAGTTGGCGACTTCTTTCTCTAAATCTTCAATTTCCCGCCGATGCGTCAAAAGCTGGTATGAGACAACCGCGTCAGCTTTTTGGTCCAGCCTCTTTTCAAGTTCCTCGATTCTTTCCAGCAGTTTATCATCGATCGACTTCGGATCTGAAGACTTCACCTTTCCGACCCGTGCTTTTTTCCCTGGGACTTTAACATCCTGGATGCCGATTCCGCTATGCAATTGTTGATGAATATCCTTGAAAATTTCCAGATCCTCATCCGTAAACCAAAAATGACCCAATTCATTCCGTTCCATGTCCAGTTCCAGCTGCTTCACCCAGCGTTGAACGGTACTAGGAGAAACACCCAGCTGCTTCGCAACCTGACCTGTATTCATATTTATCCCTCCCGTTTTATCATACAATTCTTGCTTGATGATCTGAATTCCTTTGCACCCGACAAAACTAGTTTTCCTTCGCCAAAGAAAGTGAAGAACCAACGAAATTCTATGGGGGATGTCGAAAAATGAACTGATTCATTCAAAGAAAGGAAACCCGATTGACAACAGTTTTTTAAGATTATTACTAATTAAGTAGGTTGATTTCCGCTGAAGGATGCTCGCTTTCCTTGCTATGCTCAATCCAGGGTCTTCGCTGCACCTTCCCACAGAAAGAAACTGATGAACTTTTATATCCCATTCAATTATTCGAAAATGAATAATATGTATTCACTTTTGAATAGAAGAATGAGATAGTAATACTTAAATATGTTTGAAAATTCAAAAATTATATATTCAAAAATGAATAACAAAGGGGGTTCTCAAAAAATGAATGAAAAATCATGGGAAGAACAAGAGAATCTATTGAACTATTTGCAAAATGACATCCTCGTTACGAATGTGGATGGGGAAATCTTGAAAGTGTCTGAAGCGACAGGCGGGGTTTATCAAACAGATGCAGAAGCGTTGATCGGAAAATCCGTATATGACCTTGAGAAAGAAGGAATGTTTACGCCGCTTGCGACACCAATGGTTATTGAAAAGAAAGAAAAAGTGACTTTCATCCAGATGACGAAGGATGACCGAAAACTATTGGTGACAGCCATTCCCATTTTTGATGATGATGGAGAACTGACGAGGATCGTGAGCTATTCGCACGATGTCACTGAATTAATCGAGATGAAGCAATACTTAGAAACGATGGAAGATGAAATGGCCAGGACAAAAAAAGAGCTAGAGTCCTTAAAGGAGAAGCAAGTATACGGTGAGGGAATCATTGCCTACAGTGAAAAAATGAGAAAAGTGATGAAGCTTTCCGAGCAGGTGGCTGATGTGGACGTCAATATTTTGATCCAAGGGGAGACCGGGGTGGGAAAATCACATCTTGCCCGATATATACATAGTAAGAGCAGCCGGAGTAAGGGTCCATTCATAGAGGTAAACTGCGGCTCCATTCCAGATGCATTATTTGAATCAGAATTTTTTGGGTATGAATCCGGTGCCTTCACAGGTGCAGACCGGAATGGCAAGAAGGGTATGGTGGAATTGGCCGAGGGGGGGACCTTATTCCTCGATGAAACTGGGGAACTTTCTTCAGCCAATCAAGTAAAGGTACTGAAATTGATACAAGAAAAGCAGTTTTATCGAGTCGGTGGCCGCCAACTTAAAAAAGTCAATTTTCGTCTGATTGCAGCGACAAATAGGGATTTGGATACGGAAATTGAGCAAGGGAATTTTCGCAGGGATTTGTATTTTCGCTTAAACGTTGTCCCGATTGCGCTTCCACCACTAAGAGAGAGGCAGGAGGATATCCTTCCATTGCTTGATCATTTCCTAGAGCGGTTCAATCAAAAATATGGATTCAATAAATCTTTCGATGCAGGGGTCAAGTATAAGCTATTGAGCCATCCATGGAAGGGAAATGTAAGGGAGCTCGCAAACCTGGTAGAAAGATTGACGGTCACGTCCTCCGAAAGGGTGATCACGATTGAAATGCTTCCTTCATCAAATCAGTATAACTTTGGTGGAGGTGAAACCTTGCAGGAGGTTTTGGAAAACGTGGAACGTGCAGCATTGCTCGAAGCATTCAGGCATTTTAAAACCACAACTGGTGTGGCGAAGGCATTGGGAATCAGCCAGCCGACAGCTGTTAGGAAACTAAAAAAATATCACATTACATGAAAATTGGCACGGAACTTGCAAGGTTGTATAGAGGAAGAAATTAATCATTAAGGGGGACGGATTAAAAGGGATTAGGTTCAACACAATTCTTATACAACAGGGGGATTATGGATGGAAGACTTACAAACTATTTTCGAAATGAAGGACGAGCTTTTGGCCCCTACGATGGCCAAGGATTTTCCAAATCTTCCGGTTCTAAGGTCAGAGGGGTACTTTTATTTTGGAGCAGATGGGCGGAAATATCTTGATTTTACTTCTGGTATTGCGACAGAGAACGTGGGCCATCGCCACCCAAAGGTCATCCAGGCCATTAAAGATCAAGCAGATCAGCTCACTCATGGACCAATCGGGATCATTAACTATGAATCGATTCTAAACGCAGCCATGAAATTGAAATCCATTTTACCGGGAACACTGGATTGTTTTTTCTTCGGGAATAGCGGTGCGGAGGCAATCGAAGGTGCGGTGAAACTGGCAAGGTATGTGACAAAACGTCCATATGTGGTGTCATTTATCGGAGGATTCCATGGAAGAACCTTGGGCGCGATGAGTTTGACCACATCAAAAAGTAAATATCGCCAATATCAGCCGGTTGGTGCGGGGATGACCTACCAAATTCCATATGCTCATCCAAACGAAACACCTGCCGGAGTGGACTGGGAGGATTATTGGGAAGAAAAGGTCCAAAAAGATTTTCAAAGATTATTTGATCATCAAGTGGCAGCGGATGAAGTGGCAGCGGTGATCTTAGAGCCTGTCTTGGGTGAAGGCGGATATATCGTTCCTCCGGTCAGCTGGCTGAGAAAGATAAGGGAAATCTGTGATGCACATCAGATTCTGCTTATTTTTGACGAAGTTCAGACAGGCTTTGGCCGGACAGGAGACTGGTTTGCATCCCAGACCTTTGGCGTCACACCCGATATCATGGCTATTGCTAAAGGGATCGCAAGCGGCCTTCCATTGAGTGCGACAGTGGCTTCAAAAGAATTGATGCAGCAATGGTCGATCGGCACCCATAGCACCACATTTGGGGGGAACCCCATCGCTTGCGCTGCTGCCTGTGCCACCATTGATGTATTGAAGGAAGAACGATTGCCTGAAAATGCAAAGGCAATGGGTGAGTACGCATTGGAACAGCTCGAAATCCTGAAAGAAAAGCATCCAATCATTAAAGCGGTCAGAGGGATTGGATTGATGCTCGGTATTGAAATTGCAGATCCGGTTTCTCAGCTCCCCGACCACGAAGGATTAATGAATATTTTAAATAAATGCTTGAATAAGGGAGTGATTTTCTATTTGAGCGGAAATAAAGGTGAAATTATTCGGATGATGCCGCCGCTGTCGATCGATAAGGAGAACCTTGATCAAGGGATCAAGTGGCTGGACGAAGCTGTGGAAGAGTATGAAAAAGAAATAGGAATTGGAGGCTTTCAAACATGAATGGATTGGATACGCTGATCTTAGTCATTTATTTCTCGGTACTCATTGTTATTGGGATCATAGGCACCAAGAAAGCTACTTCTTCAGACGAATTTCTTCTAGCAGGTAAAAAGCTTGGATACTTTACTCATGTCGGCTGTTTATCGGCCGTCATCATCGGCGGGGCTTCAACTCTTGGTTCTGCCACCCTGGGGTTTCAATACGGCATCTCCGGATCATGGTTCGTCATTATGATCGGACTTGGCATCATGGCATTGGGTCTTTTCATCGTAGGAAAAATCAGCGGCTATGAAGTATTTACGATCAGCCAGCTTCTTGGCAAAAGATATGGGGATAGTACACGATTGATCAGTGCAGTGGTTACCGCTATTTATACATTAATGATTGGTGTGACGCAAATTATTGGCATGGGTACGATCGTTCATGCAATTCTCGGGTGGCCAGCGCTGGCATCGATGCTGGTCGGTGGAGGAATTGTCCTTTTCTATACGATATTGGGTGGAATGTGGAGTGTGACCCTGACCGATATCGTTCAATTTGTCATCATGACTGTCGGCATATTCTTTATTATGCTCCCTGCCAGCCTGCACAGTGTCGGAGGCTTTTCCAACATGGCAGCACAAGTGCCGGATGGTTTCTTTGATGTAACCAATATCGGATGGGCAAAGATATTCCAATATTTCCTTCTTTATGTGTTTGGACTCGTTGTCGCCCAAGACATTTGGCAGCGGCTGTTCACAGCCAAAAATCAAAAAGTGGCCAAAAGCAGTGCGGTTTCATCCGGGATTTACAGTGTCCTTTATGCAGTGGCATTGAGTATTGTCGGAATGTGTGCCCTTGTCCTACTGCCTAAATTAGGAGATTCCCAGCTTGCCTTCACTAGCCTTGCGATGAAGATCCTTCCTTCCGGTTTATTGGGACTGGTTCTGGCAAGTGTGTGTTCTGCATTGATGTCCAACGCTTCAGGGGCGTTATTTGCTTCTTCCACATTAATCACCAATGATATCATTAAACATCATTTCATAAAAAATATGACAGATAAACAAATGATCAAGATTTCACGGGTTGTCACGTTAGTCGTCGGATGTTTGGCAATCGTGTTTGCCGCCTGGATTCAAAATATCCTTGTTGCCCTCGATGTAGCCTATGACATTCTTTCTGGTGCCATCTTCATCCCACTTGTCGTCGGGTTGTTTTGGAAACGGGCAACAAGCAAGGCATCTCTCTATTCAATCATTGCCAGCACAGCGGCCATTTTCATTGGATTCGCGGTGCATGGCTTAAGCTCCACACTCCCAATCATTTATGGCATCGCAACGAGCTTGGTGGTTATTGTGACTGTTACATTGGCACAGACTCCAGGCGCCGATCAATCAAAAGAAAGCAAAAGTATCGCTTAAGGCAATATCGTAAAGTTTGTTGCGATTAACTAGATCAGCCAAAAAGGACCGAGAGGATGTACTCTCGGTCCTTTTTGGCTGCAAACTGAAACCATAGGCATTCGCGCGCAGTTTTTTGCAAAAATCAATACCCTTTTTCATAATCCACTAAATTGATGGACGGTGTTTCGCCCTTCAAATACTCCTTCAAGTTCGGAATGAAAATATCCTCGATGACGCGTCTTGTATAATGCTCGGTCGAACCGGCTGTATGCGGGGTGATGATTACATTTTCCATGTTCCACAAAGGGCTTTTTTCATCCAACGGCTCTTTTTCAAATACATCTAGGCCAGCTCCGGCAATTTCTTTCTTTTGCAGTGCCTTAATCAATTCTGCTTCTTCGATAATGTTGCCTCGTCCGATGTTAATTAAAAACGCAGAATCTTTCATCAGCTTGAATTGTTCTTCACCAAACAGATGATGGGTCTCATTTGTAAGAGGCAGGGTGATGACGACATAATCACATTGCGGCAGAAGGGCATGCAGCTGATCGGCTGTATACATTTCATCCACGAATTCTGCTGGCTTCCCTGAGTTTCGTAGACCAAGGACCTTCATTCCAAACGCTTTGGCAATTTTGGCTGTTTCTTGTCCAATGGCTCCCACACCGAGGATCCCAATCGTTTTTTCATGTATTTCAAGTCCAAGGTTTGCATGGTGCCATTTCTTTTCGGATTGGTTGCGGACATACGCATGAATTTTTCTGGTCAGTCCAAGCATCAAGGCAAAGATCGTTTCCGAAATCGGATAGGAGTGGACCCCGTTTGCGCTGGTAATAAGTATGTCTTTTTGCTCCAGCTCTTGCAAAGGAAGGCTGTTGACGCCTGCGCTCCATGTTTGTAGCCATTTCAGACTGGCTTCCTTTAGGTGGCCTTGATTTTCAATACCTTTTTTCCAGCCGGCGATGATTTCTGCGTCTTTAATATGAGGCTCCCAAACATTCTTGTCCTTGCCGGCAATCACTTCCCAAGAAGGGAGCAGCTCTTTTAATTGCTCGATATACAAAGCATCGATGTCATGTGTAACGACTAATTTTTGTGTTCCCATTTTGAAATCTCCCTTTTAAATAATCTATATGGTGGTATTTTAACAGAATCATTTGAAAATTGATGGAATGACGATTCCTAATAATTCCTGCCGAAACATTTTAATGTTATGATAGGGGTGAAATAAAGGAGGAGATTGGATGAGTGAAATGTTAAAGCTGATTACGGAAGGTCGAACAACTGAGCTTAAGGCTAAGCGATTGGTGCATTTCCATCGCATGAAAATCATAGAATCCTACAGTGAAGCTGATGATGTGTGTTATCTGTTTTTCTATCAGAATCGATTCACCGCAGCGGTGCGAGGAGATTTTGCCAAGAATTCATATTTAGAAAACGCCATGCAAAAAGGAATACAATTTGAACCTGCCCATCCGTTAATGGCGATGTTCCTGAAAAGTCAGCCTAAAACGCTGCAAGATAAACCCCTCAAGCAATTGATGAAATCATTAATGCAAAAGTACCCCCCTCATGAAGCAATCCTGATTCTCTCATTTTTAGATTCATATCTTCCAAAGGACACGATCATCGAAATGATGAAAACATTTTATTTTGATTTCAGAAGAAATGGAAAGCTGAAGCATGCTTTTGAAATACTTTCCTCCATGCTGGAATTCGATCCCGAGAATGAATGGACGCTGGATATGGCCAATCATATCGACTACATAAAATACAGTTCTAAACCAGGGCGCGCCTCTTTCCAAGAAGATATTGCGGCTTTCCATCAAAAAAACCGGTATGAAAGCTACCTGGAATTAAGAACCATCCTCTCTAACGATACGAGCAGTGTCGACCTGCTCTCCATTGATATTGACCACCTTCGCAGTATGAAACATCCTGCCGATGAACAATGTAAGCAAATCGTAAAGAACCTTTCACAAGCCTTCCGTGAACATGAATTAATAGACGTGTTAAAAGATCTAGTCGATCATACCCCTGATAACAAACCGTTAAAGCAACAATTAATTTCCCTCTACTTACGACTTGAAAAATATGAACTAGCAGTCGATGCCTGGCTGGAGGATCCATGTGAACACCTGAAAGATCAAATCTTCTCCTTGTTTCAAAACCAATCCTTGAATATAGACGAATTAAATCTAGATAAACTTCAATCATGCCTAGGCTCAATGGCTGACCAGGCAGGCTTCGATTCACTGCTGGATCAAACAATGCCTCACCTTCTTCATAAATGGGAGCTGACAGAAGTGCATGATTGGCTTCAGCCGCTGTATGCGAAACATTCTACGAATCCAAGCCTTCTAAAAATTAAACAAATGCAGGAGATCATGGATGACCCAGATAAACAGCTTGAGCTCGGAGAATTGTATCATGACCTTCAGCTCCATCAAAAAGCCATCGACTGCTTCAACTGGGAGATGGAGTTAAATCCAGATGATCCAGAGCCGGTAAAGAAGCTCGTGAAAATATACAGCGAGCTTGGAAAGAAAGAAGAATCAAAAAGTTATATGTACATATACAACAATTTGTTGAAGGGTTCGAGCATCTCTTAGAGAAAGTAGTGTATAGAGAGCAACTCAACTAGAAAGAAGGGACAAAAATGAATGATTTATTTGATTTAAGTGGAAAAACAGCTGTCATAACAGGCGGTAACCGCGGATTGGGAAAACAAATGTCCCTCGCATTGGCAAGTGCGGGGGCAAATGTGGTGGTCATTGCGAGGAATGTGAAAGAGGATGTATTGGCAGAAATCCGAAATGAGGGCGTAAAAGCCCTTGGCATCAACTTTGATTTAAGAAGCTTTGATGAATATGATGAACTCATTGACCGTATCATACGGGAAATGGGTGATATTGATATACTCGTCAACAACGCAGGTGTGCAAAAAAGGCATAAATCAGTCGATTTCCCAAAGGAAGACTGGGATTTTGTCTTGGACATCAACAGCAACTCGGTTTTCTTTCTATGCCAAAAAATCGGCAGGAAGATGATCGATCAGGGATCGGGGAAAATAATCAATATAGCTTCTCTGCTCTCCTTCCAGGGTGGACTGACGGTACCGGCGTATGCAGCCAGCAAAGGTGCGGTGATGCAATTCACGAAATCGCTGGCGAATGAATGGGCGAATCTCAGGGTGAATGTGAATTGTATCGCTCCAGGCTATATGCAAACCGATATGAATACGGCGCTGATTGAAGATGAGGTTCGCAGCAGGCAAATATTAGAACGCATTCCTGCCGGCAGGTGGGGGAGTGGAGAAGATATGAGAGGAGCTGTCATATTTCTGGCATCGAAAGCATCCGATTACATACATGGCTATACCATTGCAGTGGATGGCGGCTGGCTGGGAAGGTAATCTGCTGCCCATACGAAACGTGTCGAACCCCGGTGAATATTCGTTCATCGGGGTTTGTTATATTGTTAATTACTCTATGAACCTTTCATACTAAAAATATTCTGAAAATAACCATTGAAAAGCGCTTACATTTATTTTATAATTCAACTAAACCGGTTTAGTAAAACGATTTAGTAAACAAGGAAGGAAGTTGCATCATGAATAAGGTAATAGTTCCTTTAAATGCCTTTCATCATCTAGGTGTATTCACAAAGGGACAGGAAGCATTTTTTCCTGCAATTGAGATGGCTGGCGCTTTCGGTGTTGAGATTCGCAGGGAACTATTAACGAACGTACAGGATGAATTGGCAGCATTAAAAAACAGATTAAGAGAATACGATTTTTTCATTGTATATTCAGCTCCGGTGGAATTATGGCGAAGGAACGGAAGTCTCAATGAAGCCGAAATGGAATGGGTGTTTAAGGAAGCAGTTTGTTTAGGTGCAAGTAGAATCAAAGTTTCACTTGGGTACTACGACTTTACTGAATGTGATATGCACCAGTTGGCAAAATTCCTGGAAAGATGGCTGCCAAATAATATTCGACTATTGATCGAAAATGACCAAACGGAACATGGAGGGAATCTCGAGTCGCTCAGGACCTTTTTTGAAAGGGCTTTCGAAAGGAAGTTGCCGATTGGAATGACATTTGATACTGGGAATTGGCATTTCGTTGGTGAGGATCACGAGCGAGCATTGGAGTCTTTGACCACCTATGTGGAATATATCCATTATAAATATGTAGAAAACCAAAAAGGAAACCTCGTCACACTTCCACTATTGGAAGACAGAGAGGAATCCTGGAGGAAAATCGCTGATGTTTTTCCTTCAGTGATGTTAAAAGCGCTGGAATTCCCCCTAAATTCTGCTGATGAAATAGCTGAATATATCAAGATGGTTGATAAACAAGGATCTGAAAGCGAGGAGTTAGTATGAAAGGGTTGGATGTAGTCACTTTCGGGGAAGCGATGGCAATGTTCATGGCAGAAGAAGCTGGTCCCCTTCACAAGGTAAAGAGGTTCACTCGTGAACTGGCGGGAGCAGAAACGAACTTTGCCATTGGGATGGCGAGGCTTGGTTTTCGTTCTGGATGGGTGAGCAAAGTGGGCGATGACGCTTTTGGCAAGTTCATTGTCGATCGATTGCAAGAAGAACATGTCAACGTCGATCAAGTTCTGACAAGTACAGAATATCCGACGGGATTTCAAATGAAATCAAAGGTTCTAAAGGGAGACCCCGAGGTTCAGTATTATCGAAAAGGGTCGGCTGCAAGCACGTTGGGTAAGAACGAGTTTGAAAAAGGCTACTTTGCTTCTGCAGGGCACCTTCACATGACCGGAATACCGCTTGCCCTTTCTGCCTCGACAAGGGAGTTTGCCCAAGTCAGTCTTGAATACATGCAAAACATTGGAAAAACGGTTTCCTTTGATCCGAATCTTAGGCCATCCCTTTGGTCATCTCAGGAAGAAATGATTGCTGTCACCAATGAGATGGCAAGGAAAGCAAATTATGTCTTGCCTGGAATACAGGAAGGCGAAATCCTGACAGGCTGCAGTACACCTGAAGGCATCTCTTCATTTTATTTAGAAAAAGGGGCAGAGCTGGTCGTTGTCAAACTTGGCGAGGAGGGTGCGTATTTCCAAAGTTCAGCAGAAAAAGGCTATATCAAAGGAATTAAAGTGAATGAGGTCATTGATACCGTTGGGGCGGGAGACGGTTTTGCCGTGGGGGTTGTCAGCGGACTGTTGGAAGGCCTCAGCATACAGGAAGCCGTGTTCAGAGGGAATGCCATCGGATCCCTGGCTGTACAGTCTCCGGGAGATAATGATGGTTATCCGGATAAAGGCAAGCTGGAAGATTATATAAAACTACATTTCGAAGGAGTGAACTGATATGAAACAAACGTTGGCAAAACAAAGGTGGCTGAGATTGATCCCGATTGCCTTCATCACATACAGCCTGGCCTACTTGGATCGGGCAAATTATGGGTTTGGCGCAGCGGCGGGGATGGCGAAGGATCTTCACATCACACCTGGAATTTCATCATTATTAGGGTCTTTATTCTTTTTAGGTTATTTCTTTTTCCAAGTTCCAGGTGCGCATTATGCGGAAAACAAAAGTGCAAAGAAACTGATCTTTTGGTCATTGATATTGTGGGGAGGCTTGGCAAGCTTAACAGGGATGATATCGAATGTGAGCTTCCTGTTCATCATACGCTTCATGCTCGGGGTGGTCGAAAGCGCTGTCATGCCGGCGATGCTCGTTTTCTTAAGCCATTGGTTCACGAAGGCAGAGCGTTCACGGGCGAATACATTCCTCATCCTAGGGAACCCGGCAACCGTCCTTTGGATGTCGATCGTTTCAGGCTATCTGCTTCATTCGTTTGGCTGGCGATGGATGTTCATCCTTGAAGGAATTCCGGCCATCATTTGGGCATTCATTTGGTGGAGGCTTGTCAATGATAAGCCGAAAAATGCCGATTGGCTGTTAGCTGATGAAAAAACATCCTTGCAAAAGGCATTGGATAAAGAGCAAGAAGGAATCAAGCCCGTTAAAAATTACAGAGAAGCATTCAAGAATAAGACTGTTATCCTGCTTAGCTTTCAATATGCACTTTGGAGCATAGGGGTCTATGGATTCGTGATGTGGCTGCCGTCCATCATCAGAGCCGCCCCGAATATGGATATCGTTTCAACGGGATGGCTTTCATCCGTACCATACATTTTAGCGGTCATCCTGATGCTCGCAGGCTCATATTTTTCTGATAAAACGCTTAATCGAAGTGCGTTCGTATGGCCGTTCCTGTTAATTGGAGCCGTCGCGTTTTACTGCTCCTATTTAATCGGTACAAGCAACTTCTGGTTGTCATTCGTATTGCTGGTCATCGCCGGCGGGGCCATGTATGCCCCATATGGACCGTTTTTTGCCATCATACCAGAAATCCTTCCACGAAATGTCGCAGGCGGAGCAATGGCATTGATCAATAGCATGGGAGCGCTAGGCTCATTTATCGGATCTTATGTGGTGGGCTATTTGAACGGTGCAACCGGCGGCTTTGGAGCTTCCTATATTTTTATGGCAGGCTCGCTTTTGGCATCGGCGATCTTTACGATCTGGGCGCTGCATGCAGCCAAAAACCGCAAAGCGGCTTCAGCAAGTGACGTAGGGTTGAAAAGCAAGACAGTTTAAGGGGGTCAGACAATTGGATTTGAAAGAATTAAAGGATAGAAGGATAGTCGCAGTGATCCGTGGAGCAAGGCCCGATACCATCCTGCCGCTTGCCGGAGCATTGGCGGCAGGCGGGGTGACGGCCCTGGAAATTACGATGGAGACGCCGAAAGCTTTACAGGTGATTGAAAAGCTTTCGGATGCAGGTGGCCCGGAAATGCTGATAGGAGCTGGGACCGTCCTTGATCCAGAGACGGCAAGGATGGCGATTTTGGCTGGAGCTTCGTTCATCTTTTCCCCTACCGTGAAAAAAGAGACGATTGAAATGACAAAGCGGTACAATAAACTGAGTGTCCCTGGGGCGATGACCCCGACGGAAATTCTGACCGCCTATGAATATGGGGCCGATGCCATTAAAGTTTTCCCTGCTTCTGCATTGGGACCGGAGTACTTTAAAAGCATTGCCGGTCCGCTTCCACATATCCCGCTCATGCCGACGGGCGGAATCGACATTGATAATGTAGCGGAGTTCATCAAAGCCGGCGCGATTGCAGCGGGTGTCGGCAGCACGCTGGTCAATGCCAAAGTGCCGTTGACGCAAAGGGATTTAACGGAGGTTACAGAGAAGGCAGCCCGCTTCATGGAAGCAGTCAAATATGCAAAAGTCTGAGAAGATGGAAGGGGCTTACCACCCTTCCATTTTACAGTGAAGGCTGGATAAAAGATGGAGGGGGTATTACAATAGAAGGACAATGCCAATAAAGAGGTTGATGTAATGGAACGAGTGACCATGGCAGACGTGGCTAAGGAAGCTGGCGTTTCCAAAAGCACCGTCAGCCAGTTTTTAAATAAACGGTTTGAATATATGGGTGAAGATACTAGAAAAAGGATTCAGGAAGCGATTGCGCTGCTGGGCTACCAGCCGAATTATGTCGCCCGCAGCCTGAAGCAGAAAAGAACATCGATGATCGGCATCATCGTTGCAAATATCATGCACCGATTTTCCACCGAGGTGAGTCATGCCATCGAAGAATATTGCTATGGTGAAGATATACAAGCCATCGTATGCAATGCGGATGATGACCCGGCCAAGGAGAAGAAGTACATTGAAATGCTGATGGCCAAGCAGGTAGACGGGTTGATCATTTTTCCGACGGCTCAAAATATCGAGCTGTACGATCATATGATCAAAGCAGGTTATCCGGTCGTTTTCATGGATCGAAAAGCCGGGGATTTGAACCTGCCGAGAATCGTTGCAGATAATATCGGAAGTGCATACGAAGCTGTGAAGCATTTCATTGAAAACGGACATGAAAGAATATCGATCGTCACGCAGGAATTGACCATCAGTCCGAGGAGAGAGAGGCTGCAAGGCTATAAGGACTGTCTTAATGAGCATGGGATCGTGCTGCACGAAGACTTTATCATCCATGAACCGATTGAACACATCCAAGAGAAGCTGGAAAAAATGTTTTCATTAAATGCACCTCCGACTGCCGTCCTGGCAGGGAATGACAGAGTCTTCCTGGAGCTCTTGAAATTCATGAAGAAGAAACAATTCATGGCTCCGAGAGATTTTTCATTGATTGTTTTCGACAACATCCCATTTGCAGATGTGGCCACTCCCGCCGTCTCCACGATTTCACAGCCAGCTGCAGAAATGGGGAAAAAAGCGGCCGAACTTTTGCTCAAACAAATCCAAAAAGAAGCCGTAGAACCGAAGGAATATGAATATCCATGTGAATTGGTCGTTCGGGAAACATCAGGAAAGCTATGAATGAAAAGAAGCGTTATCAAGGATGGCGCTTTTATTAATTTTTTAATAGATTGTTTTCTCAAAGGGTGTATTTATTAAATAATTTTTCTTGCCAACCAATTATCTTTTAGTGTTGCTTGGATTGGAAGGTGCGAGACTCCGGAGGGTTTAGCGGGACAGGTGAGACCCCGCAGCGGAGCGAGGAGGTAGGGGAGGATGTTCGATTAAGTTCGGCACGTCGTGTGCCAACATCGAACGACCTCACATCCTTCCGTGCAAAGCAACATTGCAGGATATTTGAACAAAATTTATGAAAAAACATCCTTTTAATAAACCGGTTTAGTAGAAAGGGAGTCGTATATGAAGATTCAATTGGCATTAGACCGCTTATCAATAGAAGAAGCGATTTCCATTGCTGCAGAAGTAGAAGAAAGCATTGATTGGATAGAAGTCGGCACTTCATTGATCAAAGAATTTGGAATGAGAAGTGTAAAGGAACTGAAAGAAGCCTTTCCCCATAAGACGATCGTAGCTGATATCAAAACGATGGATAACGCAAATTACGAGGCAGAGCTTTGCTTCGAAGCAGGTGCGGATGTCATGACGGTTATGGGGGCAGCATCAGCGTCGACCATCGAAGCATGTATAAGCAAAGCGAAAGAATATGGCAAAGAGGTCATGATTGATTTATTGAACGTAGCGCAGGATCAGAAACAACATTTGGCTGTATGGGAAGAGGCTATACTTTGCGAGCATGTGAGCAAGGACGATCAGGAATTAAGTGGCAAAAAAAATGATTTCAATTCGTCCGTCTTTCTGGGAAAAAGGCTGGCTGTGGCTGGTGGCATTACCGAACAATCCATGCAAAACCTGAGTGGCCTTAAACCTGAAGTAGTCATCATTGGCTCTGCAATCACTAAGTCGGAAAACAAAAAAGAAGCTGCCTTAAGGCTGAAAACACTCTGCCAAATACAGGAGGTATCGCAATGAACAAGGTCGAAACCATTTTAACAGAAATTCAAGCTGTTACGAGGAGCATGGAAGAAGAGAAGCTGCATCAAATCGCTCAATCCCTGCAAAAAGCGAAGCGAATCTTTGTCATTGGCGAAGGCAGGTCGGGCTTGATGGGCAAATCCTTTGCGATGCGGCTAATGCATCTTGGAGCGGAAGTATTTGTCGTCGGAGAAACGATCACCCCATCGATCAATGGAGATGATCTGCTTGTGGCCATTTCCGGATCAGGCACGACCAAAAGCGTCGTCTGGACGGCCGAGAAAGCCCAATCCCTTGGGTGCGAAGTCATTGCCCTTACCACAAACCCTGATTCGGATCTGTCTCAGCAAGCATCATCCGTCCTTCATATCCCGGCGGCAACGAAACACCGCCGAGAGAATGAGTTGAAGACGATCCAGCCGCTCGGATCCCTTTTTGATCAATGTGCCCACATTGTTTTTGACACGATTTGCCTTCAATATGCAGAGTTGAATGAAATCGATCATGCCGATGCATTCAGCAAGCATAGCAATGTCGAGTAATAAAATTTCGACAAACATTTTAAGGGTATTTTCAAAATAAGTCGATGAATTAAACGCTTATCCTGCTATTAATCAAACGTTTGATTAAGCGCAAATCAACAACAACGGACTGTTCCCGACTGGGGACGGTCCCTTTTTTATGATTAAATTAATTGATTGTGAGGTGTGAGCCATTTGAAAAGAGTTGATTGGAGCGAGGAGATATAAGGCGGGTGTTCGGCACGTCGTGTGCCAGCATCGAACTTCCTCACTTCGTGTGAGGCCCTTCGGAAAGAGAGCATCCTGCAACGGAAATCAACTAATACCCGATTTTGATTTGTGAGTCCAATAAAAAACTCCTTCCCATTCATGTATAATCAACACAAGGAAACAATCTTAGGGAGCGTGAATCATATGTATTTGACCATAGAAGAAACAGCGGAGTACTTATCCTTGCCTGAACCATACATTGAAGCCCTTGTCCTTCAAAAACGAATCCGCGCCGTCCATGACGGGAAGCAATATCTCATCAACAAAGAACAATTCAACGACCACCTCGAACAAGTGGAAAAATCGCGCAAACAAATGATCGAATGGCTGAACGAACCCATCCCGGAAGATATCGATGTGAAGGATGAGGATTGAGTGGTGTCGATGGTTTGAGGCAGCAAAAATTCTATTCTTTTCTATCGAAGCGTCTATGAATATT
This sequence comes from Falsibacillus albus, assembly GCF_003668575.1. Taxonomy (NCBI): domain Bacteria; kingdom Bacillati; phylum Bacillota; class Bacilli; order Caryophanales; family Bacillaceae; genus Falsibacillus; species Falsibacillus albus. Next base: position 74,724 of record NZ_RCVZ01000012.1, read on the forward strand.
TTATAATAATAATAAATATTCAAACTATTAGAGGAGAAGCATGATGACAAAGAGACCAAAGATATCACTGCAAACGAAGATTTTATGCTTAATCTTCTTCCTCATGGTATTTATCATTTTCATATTGTCTGCATCCTTTACATATATCGAGTGGAACCAGGTGGAAGAGCAAATGGGGAATAGGGCGCTGGAAGTGTCCAAAACTGTTTCGATGATGCCCTCTATCAGAAAAGCCTTCGAAGAAGATGACCCGGCAAAGACAATCGCTCCGCTTGCAGAAAAAATCCGTAAGCAGGTAGGCGCTGAGTTCATTGTAATAGGAAACAAAGATGGTATTCGTTATTCGCATCCGGTAGCCAGTCGAATCGGCAAGAAAATGGTAGGAGGAGATAATGACGAAGCCCTTATTCAAGGCAAATATTATACTTCCAAAGCCATTGGGACATTAGGGCCATCATTGAGGGGGAAATCTCCCATTTACGATGATAATGGGAATATTATTGGGATTGTATCTGTCGGCTTCCTTATTAATGATATTAAATACAAACTATTCGAGAAGATTCTTAAAATCAGCCTATTTTCACTCCTTAGCCTTGGTGTGGGGACAATCGGCGGAGTTTTATTGGCCAGAAATATCAGGAAAGACACTTTAGGCTTGGAGCCGCATGAAATATCTTCCTTGTATAGGGAAAGAGGGGCCATTCTGTTATCGATTAAGGAAGGGATCATATCCATTGATCATGAAGGCATCATTACGATGATCAACACAAGCGCCATGAAAATACTGGGAGTTTCTAAAGATATCATCGGCAGAAAAATTGAAGAATTCTTACCGAACACCCAAATGTATGATGTGCTGGAAAGTGGAGAACATCAAACGGATCGAGAATTGCAAATCGGGACTAGTACGGTGATTGTCAACAGGACTCCAATTATTGAAAAGAATAAGGTCGTTGGGGTTGTTGCGAGCTTTAGGGACAAAACGGAAGTGCGTGAAATGATCAATACGATATCGGAAGTACGCAAGTATTCGGAGGATTTGAGGGCACAGACGCACGAGTATACGAATAAGCTTTATGTTGTCTCAGGGCTGATGCAGCTGGGACTTTATGAAGAGGCCATTCAAATGATCCAGAAAGAAACGGAAATCAATGATTCACATAATAAAATCATTTTTGATCAAATTTTCGATTTGAAAGTACAGGCGATTTTACTTGGTAAAATAGGAAAAGCCTCAGAGAAAAAAGTACAGTTCATCATTGATGAGAATAGCTCGCTGGACACTTTGCCCCCTCATATTGAGATTTCCCAGTTAATCACGATAATCGGCAATTTAATCGATAATGCGATTGAAGAAGTTGCTGGTCAATCCGCACCAAAAGTCACATTTTTTACATTGGATATGGGACATGATATTGTATTTGAAATATCCGATAATGGCAAGGGGATATCAGAAGCATATTCAGACAGTATCTTTGAAAAAGGCTTTTCCACCAAAGATACGAGTGGACGGGGCTATGGTTTGGCAAATGTAAAAGAGGTCGTTGAAGAATTAAATGGCATGATAGAAGTGAAATGTTCGGAAGAAGGAGGAGCAGTCTTCTCCGTGTTTATACCAAAACAATTACGGCAAAAGCAAATTGGATAGGTGGGTTTACATGATTAATATATTGATAGCCGAAGATGATTTTCGAGTTGCATCCGTCCATGAGAAATTTTTGTTGACGCTATCCGGAATTAACATTATTGGCAAAACGATGAACGCCAAGGAAACAAGGGAATTTTTAGAAGAACATTCAGTCGACCTGTTAATATTGGATGTCTATCTCCCGGATGAATTGGGGACTGATCTACTGCCATATATTCGAGCAAAGCATCCGGAGGTAGATATCATTATGATTACTGCCTCGACGGATAAAGATTTTCTAGTAGATGCGATCCGTCATGGCATCGTCAATTACTTAATAAAGCCGGTTTCGTTAGAGAAATTTACAGAGGTCATGGTGAATTACAAAAAGAAAAGGCTCTTGCTTGATTCCCATGACCAACTGGACCAATCCATCATCGACAACTTTTTTGGAAACCCTCCCAATCAAAAAGAAAGTCACATTGCTTTGCCAAAAGGGATAGATCAGCTGACGTTGGAAAAGGTGGATTCCATCATCAACCATATTGAAGGAGGCATCTCTGCTGAGGATATGGGCAAGGAGATGGGAGTATCAAGAACGACGGCAAGAAGGTATCTCGAATACTTGATTTCAATCGGTAAATGTAAAGCAGAACTCGCATACGGAATTGTTGGACGCCCAGAGCGCCACTATTATCCACTGCAAGCCCCCTTGAAAAAATAAAGGGGTTTTTATTTTGGAATGCTGTTTTTTAAAAGATTGTTTAAATCATACTGCCGATTTTAACGCGTAAATAGTTGGATGGCGCGTTGAAATATAGGGTCCCTTTTCGAAAGCTATAAACAAAATGAACAAAATGCCCATAATGTTGTTTAGTCACATTATTTTGAAAACGGTTACATTTTGAGATGACTCCGATATGCTTCTATTAATATTAAAAGTGGGATGGGAAAGCCGCCTTTAATATCAAGAATCATTAGATGATGAGGGGGAGAAAAATTGAAAAAGGGAATCGCAATACTTATAGGATTATTGATGATTGTGATGCTGGGGGCATGTTCCAGCAGTACAAGCGGAACAAAAAGCCAGTCATCAGGGGAATGGAAGCCTGCGAAATCAATTGAAATCACAGCTCCATCCGGTGCAGGGGGCGGATGGGATACAACTGCGCGGATGGCTGCTAAAGTGTTTTCTGAAGAAAACATCATCGATCAAAATATGGGAGTGATCAACAAACCCGGCGGCGGTGGAGCGGTTGGATGGGCCTATATTCATTCGCAAAAAGATCCGTATCATTTATTTGTTTCTTCGCCTCCACTGCTTCTTGTTCCACTGAATGGACAATCGCAGTTTGGCTACAAGGATTTCACACCGATTGCCAATATGATCGCGGACTACGGAGCGATTGTCGTAAAAGCTGATGCGAAATGGAATTCATTGAATGACTTATTCGATGATATGAAAAAAGATCCATCGAAAATTTCCGTGGTAGGAGCTTCATCACCAGGGAGTATGGATCATATTCAGTTCGTGAAGATCGCAAAAGCAGCAGGTGTGGATATCAAAAAAATCAAATATGTATCTGATCAAGATGGCGGGGCTTTAACCGATTTATTGAATGGAAGTGTCCAAGTTTATTCTTGCGGAATTGCAGAATCAGTGGAACAGGTAAAAGCAGGGAAAGTAAAAGTGCTTGGGATTACGTCGGAGGAAAGGTTGAAGGGTGATACCATTTCGGACTTCCCGACTGCCAAAGAGCAGGGAATAGATGCTACATTCGTCAACTGGAGAGGTTTCTTCGGCCCTCCGAATATGGATCCGAAGGCTCTGGCATATTACGAAAAGAAATTCAAGGAGCTAAGTGATTCGGATGCCTGGGCAAAAATTAGAGAGCAGTATGGATGGAATGAAAAATTTATGCCAAGCAAAGATTATAAAACCTTCCTCCAACAGCAGCAAAAAGACTATGAATCATTATTAAGTGAATTGGGGCTATTAAAGAATTAGTTTCTAGTATAGGAGTCAATGCATGCTTATGCATTGACTCTACTATTCTCAAACAGGAGGCTAAGGAAATGTTGAAGACGGCGAATCAGAAAATAGCAGTATTTTTATTTTTGTTTTCAATCTTTTATTTAATCATGACATTTAATCTTCCTTCTTATCCCTATGTTCCTGTTGATTCGGACGTAATTCCGATGGGGCTTGGAATCTTGCTTATGATCCTTTCCGCTGCACTTTACTTTGTAAAGGAGAAATCAGAGGCATCAAAGGAAGAACACGAAAAAATCCCGGGTAAAGAAAAGCTTATGCTTTTAGGAGTATTGGGAATCATCCTTTTATATATTTTCCTACTTGAGCCGCTGGGCTTTATCCTATCCACGTTGCTTTTCATTTTTGGATGTTCCAGGCTCTTGGGCTATAAAAATTATATCCTCAATGGCGTGGTATCAATTATTTTTCCATTGGTCGTTTATTTTGCATTTACAAAAGGATTGCAGGTTGCATTGCCTTCCGGAATATTACCATTTTAATGACTACAAACACTAATTACGCAACGAGGTGAACTTTAATGGATGCCATTCATGGATTAATGACGGGTTTTCAAGTAGCCCTTAGTTTACAGGGGATCCTATTTGTACTTATCGGTGTCATGGTCGGGACCATCATCGGAATGATACCTGGGCTTGGCCCCATAACTGCAATTGCAGTTATGATTCCGATTACGTATGGGATGTCTCCTTCACTTGCCCTGCTTTTAATGGCTGGGGTTTATTACGGTGCGGCATATGGAGGGGCGACTTCTTCGATCTTATTAAATGCACCCGGTGTATCAGAAGCTGTTGCAACGACATTTGATGGATATCCGCTTGCACAGCAGGGGAAAGCAGGCAAGGCACTCGCAGTAGCTGCATTATCATCATTCGTAGGGGGGACCATCAGTGTCATTATCTTAACTTTTTTGGCACCTACGCTTGCTAAGGTCGCTGTGTCCTTTGGTCCGCCGGAGTATTTTGCTTTAATGCTCATGGGGCTCATGGCAGTTGCCAGCCTTGGAGATGGTTCAACTATTAAAGCACTCATAACCGCGACACTCGGTTTTATGGTAGCCACGATTGGAATCGATGGGCAAACAGGGACGCCGAGATTTACATTCGGCAGCGTCCATCTTCTTGAGGGAATTGATTTCCTTGTCATCGCACTTGGTCTTTTTGCGTTGGCAGAGGTCTCTTCACTCGTGTTAAAAAGAAAAGAAAAAGTGGCCAATCAGAACCCAATCGGAAGCTTGAAGCTTTCCAAAAAAGAAGTCAAACAAATCACCCCCACTTGGGCGCGAAATTCGATCCTTGGCTTCCTGGTTGGCGTTCTGCCAGGAGCGGGAGGTACGATTGCATCGTTTATGGCGTATCTTACTGAAAAAAGAATTGCCAAAAACCCTGAAGCTTTTGGAAAGGGAGAACTTCGCGGGGTTGCTGCTCCAGAATCAGCAAACAATGCGGCGTCAACCGGTGCATTTGTACCCTTGCTGAGCTTGGGGATCCCTGGATCTGGATCCACAGCCGTCATGCTGGGGGCATTAATGGTTATGGGGATACAGCCTGGACCGTTATTGATTACAGACCATCCCGATGTATTCTGGGGTGTAATTGCAAGTATGTATATCGGCAATATCCTTTTGCTTCTTCTTAACCTTCCGTTGATTCCATATATCGCGAAGGTACTGAAGATCACACGTCCTTTGCTTATTTCATTGATCATTGTATTTTGTATGATTGGGGTTTATGGGGTCAGCTTCAGTACATTCGATCTCATTTTATTAACTGTTTTTGGGGTCCTTGGGTTCTTAATGCGTTTGGTCAATTTTCCTGCAGCGCCGTTTATTCTCGCATTTATTTTAGGAGATATGATCGAACAATCTTTTCGCCAGGCGATGACGATTTCAAATGGCAGCGTCGACATTTTCTTTACAAGACCTGTATCACTCACGTTTTTGATTTTATCCTTGCTTGTATTTTTAATACCTTTCTTTCAAATGAAGAGGAAGCAGAAGAAGGAGAAATCAATGGCAGCTTAATGACTCATTAAGTCAGCATAAACCGCTGCTTATTTCCGTACAAGACCTCACTTCCCGCGCGGCGGGCGGAGCCTTCATCTTGCACGCGAATCAACAGCTAGAATAAGCTGAAAACAACAAATATGCTTTAACAATAGCTATTTAAAAATCCGGACTAATTCGAATTGAATTAGTCCGGATTTTTCTTCGACTAAAATACTATTGTCTCATCCGCTTCCTTTTATTCTCAAACTCTTTCTTTAAACATCCTAATAGAAAAGGATACAATAAAAGTAGTCTAAAAATTTGTACACTATTGTGAGGTTTGTATATGAGGATCGGAAAACTCTATGTCAGGCTGCACTTTGGAATTGCCTTATTTGTATGTTCAGTGGTAATTGCCGCAATTATGACGACAGGATTATTGATTGGGATAAATGAAGTGAAGCAAGTGAAAGAGAATGAAACTGATAAAGCAATGACAGTTGCGAAAATGGTGAGCCACAGCCCTCTGGTGATTAACTCCTTGTCGGATGGCGGCAAGGGGGGAGATGGGGATATCCAGAGCTACACCCAACTATTGCAAAAGGATTCCAACGTTCGTTTTATCGTCGTGATGGATATGAACCATATCCGGAAATCACATCCTGATCCATATAAAATAGGAAAGCCGTTCGTTGGCGGCGACGAGGATAGAGCGCTGCACGGGGAAGATTATGTGTCCATCGCCAAAGGGACGCTCGGAACTTCACTCCGCGCTTTTGCACCTGTTTATGATTCTGCAGGAAAGCAGGTTGGTGCAGTCAGTGTCGGGATATTGATGAGTCATGTAGCACAGTCAGTCATAGGGATAAAGCATGTCGTTTATTTAGGGATAGGCATCGGCATTCTGATTGGAATCATATCCGCCCTCATATTATCGAAGAAAATCAAGCACATTCTCCTTGGTCTGGAACCTTTCGAAATCGCGAATATTTTACAGGAACGGAACGCGATGCTGGAATCTGTGAGAGAGGGGATCATTGCAGTCGATAAAGATGGGGCGATCGTTGTTGCCAATGCAGAAGCGGTCAAGATATTGACTCGAATGGGGATCGAGGATGATCTGGTTGGCCGGAAGATTGATCAAGTCATACAAGTTGCGAATTTTGAGCGTGTATGGAGAAATGGGAAAAGATACTATGATCAAGAAATCACCATTAACGGATTGACACTTGTCATGAATACCGTCCCGGTCAGCGTTGAAGGAGAATTAGTCGGGTTAATTACGACTTTCAGAGACCGAACGGAATTGAAACGGATGGCCGAGCAGTTAACAGGTGTGAAGATGTATGCTGATTCGCTGAGGGCCAAAACCCATGAATTTATGAATAAGCTCCATGTAATCCTGGGCTTGGTACATATTGAGGCGTATGAAGAGTTGAACGATTATGTCCGTAAGTTGAATAATCAATATAAATTGGAAATCGGACAAGTGTCCCGTATTGTGAAAGACCCGATCATAGCTGGATTGCTATTAAGTAAATTGAGTTTTGCACGTGAACAGGGCGTGGAAATGACCATCTCTGGAGAAGGCTTAATGAGTTCAGACGGCAAAATGGATATGACAGATGAACTGGTTACCATACTGGGGAATTTAATCGATAACGGTATCGAAGCTGTTCATGGGTCAAAAGAGAAGGTGGTGAAAATCAACCTGGAAAGCCATGCAGGTCATATCATTATGTCCGTAAAGGATAGCGGTCCTGGCATTGCCGATGAGATGAAAGATGAGGTTGTAAAAAAAGGCTTTTCCACCAAAGGAGAAAACAATGGTTATGGACTTTATTTGGTTCAGCAAAGTCTGGAACGAATCAATGGGACAATGGATATTCGTTCCGATGAGAACGGAACGATGATTACAGTGGATATACCGATGAATGGGGTGAAGGGAAATGTTACAAGTACTGATAGTGGAAGATGATCCAATGGTGGCACAAATCAATAGAAAGTATTTGGAGTCCATTCAGGGGTTTGCCTGTGTGGGCACCGTCCAACGTGCAGCGGATGGATTGGCGTTTATTGAGAAGACACCCGTCGACCTTGTTTTGCTGGACCTTTTCATGCCTGGGAAAAACGGGCTTGAATTATTGATCAATCTAAGAAAAAAACATTCTCGAATAGATGTCATGGTGATTTCTGCAGCAAGTGATATGGATACAATTAAATCGGCATTGCGGCTTGGGGCAATCGATTATTTAATCAAGCCGTTTGAATTTGAACGTTTTCAGACGTCTTTAATGCAGTACAAAATTGACCGTGCCCTTTCGGAGAGTCAAAAGGAAGTAAGTCAGGAAGAACTTGATAAACTGATCCGTCCGGCTAAGATGGATAACGTGAACAAATATGATTTGCCAAAAGGAATCACAGTGGAGACACTTAGGAAAACGGTTGAAGAAATTGAAACTTTAAATGGAGAAAAATTTTCGACTAGTGAATTGGCTGCCCTTGTCGGAATTTCCAGAGTGTCCATGAGAAAATATTTAAGCTTTTTAAAGGATATCAATTTCATATCACTTGAGCTTGATTATGGCTCTGCGGGAAGACCCATCAACCGGTATCAATTTCAAGAAGCATCCCGAAGGAATATCGATCCTTACATACAAGGCTGACGCACCTGGCACCATGCCGGTTGTGTCAGCCTTGCTTACTTTAGTTACAAAATACTTTAATTATTTTCTTAAAATTCAAAATAAAATTGAAAACTGTAAAATGAATCTTAGTATGAAAGCGTTTCCTTTTTCGGCTGAAAATAAATTAAAGGGGGAATGGTCTAATGAATAAGCTATATAAAAACCTGACGTTCCAAGTGTTAATCGCCATTATTTTAGGTATTATTTTAGGTGTTGCAGATCCAGGGCTTGCAAAACACATGCAGCCATTGGGAAAAATATTCATCAACATGGTAAAGATGGTCATTGCACCTCTCATCTTCTTTACAATCGTTCTTGGAATCGCCAAAATGGGCGACATGAAGAAGGTAGGAAGAGTTGGTGGAAAGGCGCTGCTTTATTTTGAAATCGTCACAACCCTCGCGCTGGCCATCGGTCTTATCATTGCGAACCTGGTTAAGCCAGGTGCAGGAGTCGCCTTGACAAATGCAGGTGCAGACCAGATCGCCCAGTACACAAAAGATGGGGCTCAGATGGGCTTCTTCGATTTTTTAACGAATATCGTTCCTTCTAATGTCATGGGTGCCTTTGCAAATGGAGACACCATTCAAGTTGTGTTCTTCGCTGTACTATTCGGTTTTGCGTTGACGCTGATCGGGAAAGTGGGAGAACCAGTTATCGATTTGTTTGACCGGCTTGCACAAGTATTTTATAAAATAGTCAATATGATCATGCGCGTTGCTCCGATCGGTGCATTTGGGGCGATTGCCTTCACGATCGGAAACTATGGCCTGTCATCGCTCCTTCCACTTGGAAAGCTGATGATTTCTGTGTACGCGACGATGGCCATCTTTGTGTTTGTCATCTTGAATGTGATTTGTAAAATGTTTGGCTTCAGTCTATGGGCATATCTCAAACATATTAAAGAGGAGCTCCTCATTGTACTGGGGACATCTTCTTCAGAATCCGTGCTGCCACGTATGATGACAAAGATGGAAGACTTCGGATGTTCTAAATCTGTGACAGGATTGGTCATTCCGACGGGATATTCATTTAACCTTGACGGAACATCCGTATACCTTTCGATGGCCGTCATCTTTATGGCTCAGGTCAGTGGGGTTCACTTAACCCTGGGGCAGCAAATAACAACCATCGCAATTTTAATGCTAACCTCAAAAGGAGCTGCGACGGTAACCGGTGGAGGGTTCATCGTGTTGGCATCCACTTTGAGTGCGATGCATGTGATCCCAATGGCGGGTCTGGCTTTGCTTCTAGGTGTGGACCGATTTATGTCAGAGGCAAGAGCCATCATCAACATGATCGGTAATGGCGTGGCAACTGTGGTCATCGCCAAAAGTGAAAAAGAATTTGATGATACGAAGATAAAGAATGTGGCGAAGAATAAAGTTGAAAAGAAAGCAGTTTAAAAGCTGGGGGAATCTTCCCTAGCTTTTTTTGCATCTTTAAATTTGCAATCGCTTCTGCATCCTGATTAACTATTTAAAAACTAACATTTTTATCTTAGGCGGCAGGGAGACGGTGCAAATGAAAAGAATTCGGCAAGTGAATCTGATCAAAGTCATCTATGCAGGGCTGATTTCCGGTGTGGTGCTCGGCCTGTTTTTGAAGTTGATTGAAATCACTACTTACTTGAAGGTATATACATTACTGTTGAATTTGGATTACGTCCCCATTCTAAATCACATTCATTTCCCTGAAATTGTGGGATTTCTTATTCATTTAATGATTTCCATCGTACTGAGCATCGTCCTTCAGCTATTTCTCATCAAAAAAGACTGGGCCCCTAAAAGAATATTGTTTTTTTACATTTTGGCAGGCTTTGCGGTAGGGATACTTTTATATCCCACTACAATCTTGTCGGACCGAACGCCGGCACTGAACAATAATTCAGCAATCGGCTTTTGGCTGCTGGGCCATCTTCTGTATGGTTTGACCCTCGGATGGCTTCTTCGAAAACCAAGAAAATGAGCAGATGTTTTTCTAATCAAGTATAGAACAGCGATAATAGTATCAAAGGAACAACTTCATTACATTGATTGGAGCGGTGGGTACGGTACTCCGGATGGCTCGCCGCCAGCCCCTCGGAAAGCGAGCATCCTTCAGAGGAAATCAAAAGCAACAAACTTTGAAAAAATAGAAAGGACAAGGTGATATAAATGACAACATTCAATTGGGGAATCCTTGGACCAGGAACGGTTGCGCATGATTTTGCTAAAGCCATAAATGAAGTCAATGGTGAAATCGCAGCCGTCGGAGGAAGGAATCTTGAAAAGGTACAAGCTTTTGCAGAAAAATTTAAGATCATGAAAGCATACGGAAGCTATGAAGAATTGATTCAAGACCCTGATGTTGACATCATGTACATAGCGACACCTCATACGTTTCATTACGAATATATCATGAAGTGCCTTCATGAAAACAAGCATGTCATCTGCGAGAAAGCCATTACGGTGAACAAGGAGCAATTGGATGAAATCGTCACATTGGCGAAGGAAAAAAATTTGATCGTCATTGAAGCGATGACGGTCTATCATATGCCGCTTTATAAGAAGATAAAGGAAATGCTGTCACAAGGAAAACTCGGGAAGCTGAAGATGATCCAAGTTGCGCTCGGCAGCTTGAAGGAAGATGATCCGACGAACCGATTCTTCAATCCTGATTTGGCAGGCGGGGCGATGCTTGATGTCGGAACATACGCCCTCTCGTTTGCTCGATACTTTTTGACAGAACAGCCTGATGAAGTGTTGGCGACGGTGCGTCCATATCAAACAGGCGTCGATGAACAGGTTGGATTATTGATCCGGAACAAGCAAGATGAAATGGCGGCCATTTCCTTGGCTCTGCGTGCAAAGATGCCAAAAAATGCTGTGATCGCGGCTGAAAAAGGGTATGTCACAATTGAAAATTTCCAAAGAGCAACGAAAGCGATTGTTACCTATACCGTAGATGGAAGCATGGAAACCATTGATGTGGGAGATTCGGAAAGAGCCTTCGAATATGAAGTTGAAGCCATGAATCGATATGTGGCAGGGGATGAAGCAGACCATACCTTGACTCTTTCAGTGGATGTGATGGCGATGATGGATGAAGTAAGAAGGCAGGGAGAAATAAAATATCCGTTTGAATAAACTGAAACGCGTGCAGAGGGCACGCGTTTTTTAATATGATGACAAGCTAATTTTTGTTATGAAGGTTCTTCTGCGGAGAATATCTCCGAAAAGGGAGGATATATCAGCGAAAATACACAATATATCTACGAAAATCTCGATATATCGATTATTCTACTTTTTTCGACAAAAAAGCATCTATGCTTACTCGGAAGGAAGGTCCTTACCTCTCCCTTCGATAAACCCCTGGAGCAATTCCGTACTTACGATGAAACATCCGGTGGAAGTAGGGATAGGTGCCAAAGCCGCATTCCTCTGCAATCTGTTCGAGTGTCATGGATGTATATTTCATCCGTTCGACCGCTTCCGAGAGGCGGATTTCCAGCGCGTATTCAATCATGGTCTTTCCGACGCTTTCTTTAAATAAATGGGCTGCCCTGGAAACACTCAGCCCTGAATGACTGGCCGCATCCTCCAATTTGAATGCGGTGGTGGCGTGTTCTTCAATAAATCGAAGCATACGTGTCACGACATAAGGGAAGCTGGTTTCATTGACCATCCTTTCAATCGACAGGCAAAGGGCTTTCAGCAAATATCCGGAAAGCTCATTGGCTTCCCCCGGGCGTCTCTCCTCAACGATGAGATGATGCCACAAGGAGAGCAGCTTCGCATCGAGATCGATTCTGGAGATTGTTGGTTTGACGGAACGTCTCCACCAATCCTCGATCCATTTCCCTTCACATACTAGATGGTAGTCACCGCTCAATACGGCAGGTTCATTAATATTCTCGTTTTTTTCCCTAATCGACAATTCATAATGTTCCCCCGGCTGAATCAATAGGAGGTCGCCTTTATTGACCTCCATCCTTGTCCCTTTTGCTGTGATTTCACATGAGCCCTCTGTCTGCAAGCGGAAAAGATAGGCGGGGAAACCTGATTTATAATAAGAAAAGAAAGGCTGTACATGTTGTGAATAACCGCAATAATGGATATTTATCGACATATCTTCACCTTCATCCAATAGTATTTGGTTATGAAAATAGCAAAATAGTAGATGTTTCAATTATATCATCTATGTTCATGTTGAAGCGCGTCAGTTAAGCTGAAAATAAATAGAAAATGATTGATTTTAATAGAAATGAGGGATGCAGGATGAAGAACATACCGGTTGCTGTGCAAATGTATACGCTCAGGGAAGAAAGTGAAAAAGACTTTGCCGGGACATTGAAAAAAGTGGCAGAGCTCGGCTTTGATGGGGTTGAATTCGCAGGCTACGGCGACATGTCCGTAAAAGAAGTCAGAGCCTTATTGGATGAATTAGGTTTAAAAGCAGCCTCCAGCCATGTTTCCATTGATGAGTTGGAAAGCAGTCTGGATCAAGTCATTGCCGACCAAAAGGTGCTTGGCAGCAGCTACGTCGTCTGTCCTTATTTAGAAGAAGAGCGTCGAACGGAAGCCGCTTATCACAAGCTGATCTCATTCCTGGATGAGGCAGGGGAAAAGTGCCGCCGGGAAGGGATCACCCTTTGCTACCATAACCATGATTTCGAACTTGAGAGATTATCAGATGGAAGAAAAGCACTTGAAGCCATCTTTGCTGACACGCAAAAGGAAAATGTCATGACAGAACTGGATGTTTATTGGCTTGCGAAGGCAGGCGAGAACCCTGTGGAGTGGATCAGGAGCTATGAAAATCGATCACCTCTTGTCCATCTGAAGGATATGACCAATGATGAAGAAGGATTCTTTGCTGAACTGGGAACAGGCGGAGTTGATATTGACTCGGTTTTGAACACAGGGGAAGAAGCAGGTGTGGAATGGTGGATCGTTGAGCAGGATGCCAGCCGCCGTACGCCTTTTGAAAGCATCGAAATCAGTCTGAAGTATTTAAGTGATAAACTGCCATATTTGGTGAAAAGTTAAGGAGCATCATAGATGAGGTTAAAGGTTGGCATTATAGGCTGCGGGAATATAAGCGGCATTTATATGGAAAATAGTAAGCGTTTTCCTGAGTTTGATATCGTCGCATGCGCCGATTTAATGAAGGAAAAAGCACATGAGGCAGCGGAAAGATACAAGATCGAACATGTCATGCCAGTGGATGAATTACTAGCATCGCCTGATATCGATCTCATCCTGAATTTGACGATACCACAGGCGCATGCCGAGATTTCGCTAAAGGCGATAGAAAACAGAAAGCATGTGTACTCAGAAAAGCCATTGGCGATTGCATTCGAGGATGGGAAAAAGATTTTGCAAGCGGCAGCCCGGCATGACGTGATGGTTGGAGCAGCGCCGGATACATTTCTAGGCGGAAGCATCCAGCTGGCTGGGAGGATTTTAGCAGAAGGAAGAATCGGAAAAGTGGTGGGGGCCAGCGCTTTTATGATGTCGCGCGGGCCGGAATCGTGGCATCCAAACCCTGAATTTTACTATCAAAAAGGCGGCGGACCGATGTTTGACATGGGACCATACTATTTAACTGCATTGGTCAGCTTGCTTGGACCGGCCAGAAGAATTGCAGGCTCTGTCCGTACTACATTTCAAGAGCGCACCATTACAGAGGCATCAAGATCCGGTGAAAAAATAAAAGTCCAAGTGCCGACGCATGTCAGTGGAATGCTTGATTTTGAAGATGGAGCATCCGCTACCATCACAACCAGTTTCGATGTGTCAGCTGCACGTACACCGTTTATCGAAATTTATGGAGAAGAAGGGACAATCAGTCTGCCTGATCCAAATCACTTCAACCATCCACTTCAACTAAAGCGATTCGATGATCAAGACTGGCAAGAAATCCATCCGGAGGGGGACACGCACGATAATCTGCGCGGAATCGGACTTGCAGACATGGCCAAAGCAGTCATGCAGGGACACGTGCACCGGGCCAATGGTGATATGGCCCTTCATGTACTGGAGATCATGCACGGCATCCACCGATCATCCGAGCGCGGTGTCCATTATATGATGGAACATGCTTGCGTGAAACCTCAATTATTAATGGATGTTAAATAGTAGTTCATTGGAGTTCGGCTTTTCATAAGTATGCACTCCTTGATGTTGATTGGAACGGGATGTGCGGGACTCCGGAGGCTCACCGTCCCTCGGAAAGCGAACAACCTCCGCGGAGATCACCCTGCACAGTCCATGATGAATGGCATTAATCGAATGGTTTGGTACAAGAACAGAGCGAAGAAAATAATTTAATGAAGCGAACGATGGGGAGGAAAAAATGATGGAGAAATTGAAAGTTGCGGTCATTGGCTGCGGAAGCATAGCGAAATATCGCCATCTGCCTGAGTACAGCTTGAACAGCGGGGCAGAAATCGTTGCAGTTTGCGATATCGTGGAAGAACGTGCAAAAGAAATGGCACTCCAATATGGAGCGAAAGCATTCACTGATTTTGAGGATATCCTGGAGCTTGAAGAAGTAGACGCCATCAGTGTCTGTTTGCCGAACTATTTGCATGCTCCTGTTACCGTAGCGGCATTGAATGCAGGCAAGCACGTGTTGTGTGAAAAGCCGATGGCGACTTCGCATGAGGAAGCAGAATCCATGATCCAAGCTGCGAAATCGCATGATAAGAAATTGATGATCGGCCACAATCAGCGCTTTGTCGCTTCCCACCAGAAAGCAAAAGCCATCATTGAAAGCGGCAAACTGGGTAAAATATTCAGTTTCAAAACAACATTCGGCCACCCTGGACCGGAAGGCTGGAGCGTGGATGGCGCTGACAGCTGGTTCTTCAATAAGGAGAAAGCCTTTATCGGTGCAATGGGCGACTTAGGGGTCCATAAAGCTGATTTAATGCGTTACCTCCTTGGTGAATTTGTCGAAGTCGGGGCATTCATCGAAACGAATGCGAAGCAGCATGCAGAGGTGGACGATAATGCTGTCTGCATCCTCCGAACAGAAAGCGGCATCATCGGTACTCTTGCAGCGAGCTGGGCATACGTAGCCGGAGGAGACAACTCAACGATCATCTATGGGGAAAAAGGAACTCTGTATCTAGAGGCAGATCCGACATACTCGCTTATTGAAGAATACCGCGACGGCACCAAGGTCAAGCATGAGTTGGATAAAATCCAGACCAATGAAGAAGGCGGACAAACCACTTCCAATGTCATCAACCACTTTGTCGAGTGCATCAAAGAGGACAAAAAGCCGCTTATTTGCGGGGAAGAAGGTAAGAAATCCCTGGATATCATACTCGCAGCCCTCGAATCAAAGGAAACCAAAAGGATCGTATCCTTAAAGGCGCAAGCAGTTGCCAAATAAGAATGAAGCAGGATGATAATTCATCCTGCTTTTTTTATTGCCTTCCTTTCACCTGAAAGCACTGGCGTTTTATCAAATTTGCTCAAAATCAGCCCGACTCCAGTGCCGATGATGGCAGGCACGACCCATGCCATTCCGGCAGAAGATAGAGGCAATAAATTCATCATGGATTGTAATGGTCCCAAAGTAAGTCCGATTGAATTCAAACCGCCAATGACGGCAAATATACCCGTGAAAAGAATAGCTGTTCCGTATACTTTTTTTCTCTCACCGATAAACCGATGAAAAAATGCAAGGGTGATCAGAACAATGGTGATCGGGTAAGCTGAAACTAAAAACGGAACGGATACCTTCAAAATCTGGGCTAAGCCCAAGTTGGATAATATGAAGCCAACCATGGTGACGGCAAATACGATGCCCTTATAGCTTGCTTTTGGTATGAGTCCGGAAAAATACTGTCCGCAAGCAGATGTCAAACCAACTACAGTCGTGAAGCATGCGAGCGTGAAAATAAGTCCGAGCAATGCTTTTCCGCTTGTCCCCATCAGGATGGTGGAGGCGGTTGACAAAATTTCTGCCCCATCCCGGAATGATCCTTCGCCTGCCATGTTTCTTCCCATCAAACCAAGACTGACATAAATAACAGATAGGAAAAGTCCGGCAATCAGTCCCGCTTTAAACGAATTTCTTGTCAATTGTTTGCTGTCCCCGGCCCCACGATGACGAACAGCTGAAATAATGACAATGCCAAATGCCAGTGCACCTAACGCATCCATTGTGGAATAGCCTTCAATGAATCCTGTGAAAAACGAACCAGATTCATAAGCTTTGCTCGGTGCCTGAACGGGATGATGAAGATTAAAAAAGACAAGTACACAAAGTGCCCCAATGGATAGAAGCAATACAGGCGTTATCCATCGGCCCATGTATGTCTCGATTTTGGATGGGTTTAAGGCTACCAGGTAGACGACTGCAAAGAACATAAACGTAAATACCAACAAAGGGATTGTATGACTGCCATGGCCGTCAAGAAAAGGAGCCGCAGCCATCTGAAAGGCGACACTTGCATTCCTCGGGATGGCTAGAAACGGCCCGATGCTCAAGTAGATGATGACCATAAAAATTGTACTGAATTTTGGGTGGACACGGCCAGCAATCGTATTTACTCCGCCTTTGACAAGGGAGACCGCCAAAATAACGGCAACGGGAAGCCCGACACCAGTGAGAATGAAGCCGGCCATAGCAAGCCAAAAGTTTGTCCCCGCTTCAGCACCCAAAAAAGAGGGGAAGATAAGATTTCCTGCTCCAAAAAACATGGAGAAAAGCATAAGGCCGATAAAAAAAGTATCTGTTTTTTTCAACGTAATCGCTCCTTTTCCTCAAAATAAAAAGCCCGCCCCTAAAATAGGGACGAGCTTGGACTCGCGTTACCACCCTTGTTCCGCAAATTTATTGCAGCACTCTGAGCGCATTGATATGCGCATCCCATCATAACGGCGGGAAATCCGTCAAAGCTTACTTCTTTTCAGCTCAGCATCTCGGAGGCGAGTTCGGATAATGGTTGTACATCGGCTTCCAGCACCACCGATTCTCTGGTGAACAAAACAGTCATCCTACTATTCTCGTCATCGACTTTTAAATAATTTAGAGCTTAATTTACCAAAGGAAAAATAATGTGTCAATATATTTTGATAATTTAATATTATTTCAGGAAAGCAATCATTTAGCTGAATTGTAGATAGGTAAAGGGGTGGAAGAGCTTACATAGAGTGAAAAAATTGTCAGACTGAGAGCTGTTAAACATTAATCAAACGTTTGATTAATAACTGGCGGTATATATGAATTTTACCATTTTCTTGTTATTTCCCGTGCAATATTTGTATTTACATGCAGGAAAATGTTGATGAAGGATGTCGGAAATCGCAAGTGGCAAACACGATTCAAATTTTAAAGGAAGTGCGATTTCCACTTCATGGTGCCTGCTTTCCGTGCGGCAGCCGGTGAGGCGATAGTTAGTAATTCCTCCTTTCATTCAAAAGGGCTTTATTTTACAATTAAAATAAAGAATTTTCTGAAAAGGATGATTGAATGATCGATGAGTTAAAGCAGTTTCCATATCCATTTAAGGATGATGTTTATCGTTATTCCAATAATTCCACCTTGATGGAGCGTCCCATATGTGTGGAAGTGACGAGGAAATACAAAGAAGAGGTTCTATTGAAAAGAGAGCTCCTTCAAGAGCATCCTGAGCGCTGCTTTCAGGCATTGAACCATACCAATGAAGTTCAATGGGAGGCCGTGCAGCTGGTGATGGAGGATCTGGCAACCCAATATCCGGAGTATTTTTCGCTTGAAAAGAATGGCAGCCGCTGGGAGTTCATGAACAAAATTTTGGATGAGAAAACCGAATTTGATTTTGGAGGCTCTGCCACACTTTCATATGCTCCACTTGATTTTATCGGCCGTCATGTTCAGGAGGACCTCATCATCATGATGGAGCGCGACGGAGATTTATTTTTGGATGCTGGACAGCTGTGCTTTCCGTCTAATTGGTCATTGGCATTTAAGTTGGGAATGAACTTCAAAGATATACATTTCCCGATTCCACGCTTTAACGAAGAGGGATTGGATGAGCGCATCCTTCGATTTTTATTGCGAATCGAGGCCGGTAATCCGTGGTGGCGTAAGAATTGGTCTTTGATGGCAGGAGCCCGACTGGATACATCACTTGAGACATTTGATGTGTGGGGAAAGGAAAGAAGAAAGGTGACCAGTGAAAATGCAGGAGAAATTGTCCATCTGCGAGTGGAAGTGCAGAAGCTTTTCCGTATGCCTAAGAGCAATGCCATTTTATTCACGATCCACACGCATTTACTCCCTCTTCAAAGCTTCATTAAAAACCGCGATTGGCTCAAACAATTTTATGCGGTTCTGTCGGAGCTTCCGGCTCATATTGCCGATTACAAGGGGATTTCTGCTTATAGGAATGCCATATTGGAATTTTTGAAGAAACACCTTGATGAGGATGGGTGGCCGGAAAATGAATAAAAAGGCACCTTCTTTTATTTCTGGGAAAAGGAAATACATTGTTTGCGGTGATGAAAAAGGGATTCATATGCTTACCCCAATTATTCAGACCATTCTGCGAGAGGGATATTTACATGAACTTGTCGAGATCGGAGAAAACGCATCCCCGGATGATTTGATCGATATGCTTGGCCGGCAAAAAATGGGGACCTATCTTTATCTTTGTCTATCTTGGGGAAAATTGAATGCCCTAAAAGACCGAGTTCGCCAAATTGGTTTCTCCGATGAAGAAGCCCAATTCCATGGACACGGGGAAAAGGATATCAATGTTTTTTGCTGCCGATGCCACGGAATAACAACGGTAGGGGAAAGTGGAGTTGAATCTGGCGTTGCGTGCAAAACTTGTCAGTTGATATTGGACGTATCGGACCATTATGCCCCACTTAAGGATGCTTATTTAGGATATCCCGCAACAGTATGAGGGGAGGAAGACATGATATATCAAGATAAAACGATCAAAGTGCTAATCAAATCCATTGTGCAGGAGACAGCCAATGTAAAGAAGTTCACGTTAGAGCGGGCCGTCGGCGGGCATTTGCCCTCTTTCAGCGGAGGATCCCACATCACGACGTATATTGACCGTGATAGTGTTGTGCTAACCAGGAATTATTCCTTGATCAATCATAAAAACCAAGAAAGTGAGTACCAAATCGCAGTGGCTTTGGCAGACCCATCCAAAGGCGGCTCCCATTACTGGCACCACCATATGAAAGAAGGTGATTTTCTCACCATCAGCTATCCAAAAAACCACTTTTCATTAAGCTTCAAGGCAAAGCATCATGTTTTCTATGCTGCAGGTATTGGGATCACCCCCTTTTTGAGCATGATGGGCGAACTGAAGGGAAAAGGCTCGACCTTTGAGCTGCACTATGCCGCTAAATCCCGAGATCAGTGCGCCTTTTATCATGAAATACTGTATCACTATCAGCAATATTCCCACTTCTATTTTTCTAGAGAAACGAACGTTAAACGATTGAATGCGGATTCCCTTTTGGATCATCCGATCGGAACGCATATATATATATGCGGACCGGAGCCTTTCATCAACTCCTTTAGAAATGGGGCAGAGGCAATCGGATATCCAAAGGGAAGCATCCATTATGAACGCTTCACACCTGAACTCCCGAAAAATCCTGTGCCGTTCAAAGTGCGGCTGCAAAATAGGATGATTGAAGTGGCGAAGGATAAAACACTCCTGGACGCCATGCTGGAGGCTGGAATCCAAGCTCCGTATTCGTGCCGTGCTGGGCGGTGTGGAACCTGTGAGGTAAAAGTATTGAACGGTGAGGTTGAACATCATGATTCATTTTTGAGCGACGAGCAGAAAAAAGCCCAAGATGTCATGCTGACTTGCGTGTCCCGTGCAAAATCAGGTCATCTTGAAATTGATTTCTGATTCGAGGAGAACTTCCATACCGATGTAAGCCAACCATTAGACCTCTGAAAAAAGAAGGAGTAAAGTAATTGGTAAAGATTCATAGGAAAGAGGAGAAATTCGTTGACCTACATCCAAGAAGGAACAAGGAATTATAAGCTGGCAAGCCTTGCATTGTTTTTAGGGGGCTTTGTCACTTTTTCGATTTTATATACGACACAGCCGCTGATGCCCATCTTTACGAGGGAATTTCATGTATCGGCACCTGCCGCAAGCCTGACATTATCATTATCGACAGGTGTATTGGCTGTCGTGATGCTGTTCGCAGCTGGATTATCTGATGCATTCGGCAAAAAGAAAATCATGCTTTTATCGATGTTATGCACTTCGCTATTAGGGATCGCGACTTCTTGGAGCCCTAATTTCTTTACGCTAATTTCCTTAAGGGCGCTATTGGGTGTATTCATTGCTGGAGTTCCTTCCATTGCGATGGCATACGTATCGGAAGAATTCCATCCTGGCGGAATCGGCAAAGTAATGGGGTTGTATATTAGCGGTACAAGTATAGGCGGGATGGCCGGAAGGATTATCACTGGAGCACTCACGGATATGTTTTCGTGGAGAATGGCATTGATGTGTGTAGGCATCCTTACACTTATCCTGACTGTGATTTTTTCGCTCACGCTCCCTGCACCCAGGGGGCATAATGAAAAGAAAGCTTCTGGCTGGCGGTCTGCTTGGAATGCCTACCAATCACATTTGAAAAGTAAAAAGCTTCTGGCTTTGGTCTTGCTGGCTTTTTTGCTGATGGGAAGCTTTGTCACACTTTATAATTACATAGGATTTATGCTTGAGGCGCCTCCTTATGAACTCAGTCAAACGTTGATCGGCTTCATCTTTATCGTCTATATCACAGGGACTTTCAGTTCGGTATATATGGGAAAAAAAGCTGATCTCCATGGGAATGCACCTATATTAAAAATATCCTTGGCGCTGATGATGCTCGGGGCGGTTTTGACGCTGATTCCATTATTAGGAGTGAAAATCCTTGGCATGGCACTATTCACATTCGGTTTTTTCGGGTGCCATTCCATCGCTAGTGCGTGGGTTGGACAAGCTGCAGGACATCATAAAGCACAAGCCTCATCACTCTATTTGCTTCTGTATTACCTCGGGTCCAGTCTCGTTGGATCATTTGGCGGGTTCTTTTGGATCCATTTTCAATGGACCGGTGTCGTTGCCCTGATTTTTGTTCTGCTCGCATTGGGCTTTCCGCTAGTGAGGTATGCAGAAAAAGGCGGGCATTAAGCACTCGCAATGGGTGCTTTTTTGCTGGCTTCGGGGCTTAAAAGAGGTGGAATGCTGATCATTTTTATATAATAGAAGAAAAGATCATTGATAAGGGAGATATGTTGGGATGAGCATTCGAATGGTCGGCATGACGCTGTTAATGCTGCTTGGATTGGCAGCGATTCATTTTTATATAGGGTGGCACTTTTATTTATTCCTTTCCCAATGGCTGCCGAATTTATCGTACGCTGCCTTTTGGATACCATTCTCACTTATTGCCTTCGGATATTTGTTCGGAAGGGTGCCGGGCCCAAAAGTTCTGTTTCCATTGTATCGGCTGTTGAAGGTAGTAGGCTCCTATTATTTTGCGGTCTTAGAGTTCGCAGTTTTATTGCTGCCGCTGGCCGACCTCTTATATTGGATTTTGAAAAAATCAGGAGTCGTGCCGGTTAAAGATTTTATTATCGGAGAAGGATGGGCGGTCATTCTCGTAATGGCGGCTTTGCTGATCTGGGGTTCATATAATGCGTGGAGTACAGTCATCCGTAACTATCCGATCAGCATTACCAAAAAATCAGCTTTTAGCAATATCAAGGTTGTAGTCGCTTCCGATATCCATCTAGGCAATATTGTCGGGAACCGTCATTTGAAAAGGATGGTTGATCGGATGAATGAGATGGAACCAGACTTCATCTTGCTGCCGGGAGATGTCATCGATGACAGCATCGAACCATTCTTGCGGAATGAAATGAGCCAAACCTTAAAGCAGCTGAAAGCCAAGCATGGTGTCTTTGCCGTCCTTGGCAATCATGAGTATTACGGCGGCCATATTGAACAGTATGTTGAGGAAATGAAGAAAATCGGCATCCGTGTCTTAAGGGACGAAGTGGTGCAGGTAGATGGAAGCTTGTACATAGCTGGAAGGAAGGATAAAACAGCCGAAGCGATGGATCCTGAAAAAAGGAAAAGCGTCATGGAATTGTTGAAAGGGCGGGATTCATCTCTCCCGGTCATCATGATGGACCATCAGCCTTACGGGTTTGCCGCTGCAGCGGAGGCAGGCGTCGACTTATTATTGTGCGGGCATACCCATCGAGGCCAGTTTGCACCCAATCATTGGCTAACAGGCCGGCTATTTGAGCTTGACTGGGGCTATATGCAAAAGGAGCATATGCATGTTGCTGTTTCATCCGGGTATGGAACGTGGGGGCCTCCGATCCGTTTGGCAAGCCGTTCAGAAATACTTGAAATCGATATGACATTTGAAAATGAAGGATAGATATAAACAAAAAAGCGGCGTTAATCGCCGCTTTTTTTGTTTATGCCTTATTTTTCATTATGGTCATCATGCGCCCATTGCTGTGATGGAGCAATTTTGCCAGAAGGAAGTCCGGAGATGTATCCGACTCCACCGGTTTGCTGGATGCCCAAGCCTTTTTTCATTGCATCTTCGAGTTTCTTTTTGTCTACAGCAGTGATTTGCTTGCCGTCCAAGTCTTCACCCGGATGCTGGAAGTTGCTGAGGATGTAGCGGGAATCCTTCACATCGTCATCCGCTCTCAATCCGGTTGCCTCAGCACCGACAGGGACGGAAAGGATTCTGGAAAGCTTTTTCGTTTTCACATTATATGCCCAAACAAAGTTGTTTGTATGAAGCGCACTGTCTTCACCGATGAATAAGGTATTCAAGTCATCCGAGAAGCTTAAATTGTCAGGATTGGCAATT
Organism: Falsibacillus albus; assembly: GCF_003668575.1. Taxonomy (NCBI): domain Bacteria; kingdom Bacillati; phylum Bacillota; class Bacilli; order Caryophanales; family Bacillaceae; genus Falsibacillus; species Falsibacillus albus. The sequence goes on from NZ_RCVZ01000012.1 coordinate 97,942, forward strand.
TTATCAGGATTGGCTGTGTTGCCATAGGCGTCAGGTGCAGAAAGGTCCTCACCTACAATCAACCCATTCATGCTTGCAGGAACATAGCCGCTGTCAATCTTATTGCCGTTTTTGTCATTTTGGCCATCGCCAAGGTTAAGCTGGAATGTAGCACCGGATTCACGTGCAGGCAATTGGATATCGTCCTGGACGCTGCCATCCTGCTTTTCCATGCTGCCATTTTCATAGGAAATCGCTACATAGGCCTTTTTGTCTTTTTTATTGACGGCAACGCCTTCCATTTTGTTGAATTCAGAAGTTGCCCCAAGAATGGCGCCATAGCGTCTTGACTCAAGGAATGCAGCTGCCTTCTCCATACCTGGCTTGACTTTAAGATATTCGACATCTTTACTCGAATTTGTCTTGACGGCTGTATATCCGGCTGTCGGTTTTGAAGCTGTGTCGAAGATGTCGCTGAATTTCGTACCTTTGTCGATGATTGCTTTGATTTCATCATCGGTTGCATGTCCGAGCTTCATCCATTTTAAGTCGCCGGCTCCGCCGTTTTCTTTGCTTGTTTGATTAAACTTCGCTGCATATAAAGTTCCGGCAGAAAAGTCTTTCTTTTTATCGGCCACATACATGAACATCATCGTGTTCCCACCGTCGTCACCGAACAGAGCTGTCTTTTCATCAGGCATAACCTGCATGACTTCATGGGAGAAGCGGCCGGTGCTGTAATGCTTCACAACGGAAGCATCACCTTTTTTGTCTACGGAGATTTCTGGGATCCAGCCGTAGAAATATGGATTTGCTTTTGATTTGTCATGGAAATAGTATTGTGCAAATGAAGTCACGTCTTTATAAGAGCTGGATGTCGGATCTTCGAATGCACGTGCATCCGGTTCATACTCTTCTGAACCAAGATGCGTTCCCCAATCAGTGGTTGAACCATTGCATGGTGTCCATAGGCCGTTCACATTGGAGAAATCAATTTTCTTCGCGTTGTTCACCGTCAACTCGCCTGTTTTTTTGTTGCGGTCCACTTGTGTGAGTGTCATGGAAGCTGGCAATCCATAAACGGACTGGCCTGCGTTGTTCATTGAATCATATTCATAATGTGAAATAAGATAGGTTTTTCCCCCGATTGTGATCATACTGTTGGAATCAGGTGCATCGGAGATGAAGTATGAAGGCTTGTCCGGTACGCTCTTATCGACAATAGGGTCTCCGTTGGCGTCGATCGGTGTGCCGGCAGGGATCATTTCACCCTTATTCTTGACGATTTTATCTTTTGATAGGAAGAGTTGATTGTATTTTAAAGGTGTTTCTTTCACGCTGCCATCTTTATATTTAATTTTTACAGAAGCATTCGAATACGTTTTAACCATGTCTTCCACCGTGCTTGGAGCCTTCATGGAGCTGAATTCAACACTTTCGATTTGCTTATGCTTATCGGACATGGCATTGCGGACATGGTAGTCCTTATGGTCTTCATGTGCGAAAGCAGGAATAGCTGTAGTAGCCAATAAAGCTAATGATAACCCGAGCGATAAACTTTTTTTCATATTCTTTAAACCTCCCAAAAGTTTTTGAACAGCTTCATTAAAACATGCGACTGTTAATGTGATATGAAAATAATAGAATGAATGTTTAGGAAATATTAAGATAGAACAACAAATAGGTGACAGAATGTACAGGGAATTAGGAGATTTGGATAAAAGGCCAAATAAGTGATTCAGAATAATAGAAAAAACACTTTAAATTTGCTAAAAATAAGAAATAAATACATAATTTTCAATAGATGCATATGAACAATTAATAGGGGGATGTATTCATGATTTTTACCAAGGCTAGAAAGACACCGGCGAAGTCCTTCAATCCGACGATGGAATTTCCGGGTTATGAGAATATACCAGCAATCAGCAGCCAATCCATACAAGCAAGATTGGAATACATGGGGATGACGAAAAAGCATTTGGAGACTTTAGAGGAGATGTATCCTTTGGTTGAACCGCTTCTGGACGAGCTTCTACAAAAAGTGCTGGATCAATTATACAAACAGCCCATGCTTGTAAAGATCGCAGATAATAATTCGAGCCGGGAAAGGCTTTATAACGTGTTCGTAAAGTATTTCCAGAGTTTGTTAAGCGGAAATCTGGATGAAGAATATTTTCAGATGCGAACAAGAATAGGGAATACTCATAATGGGGCAAGCCTTCCAGTAGAGTGGTTCCTAGCAACTTATTCCGCCATCAATACGCTGCTCGTCCCGCAAATAACAGCTTTGCTGCATCAGGATCCGCAAAAGCTGACAGATGTCCTTTTGGCCATAACACATGCCACGAACCTGGACTCGCAGCTGGTTGTGTCGAACTATATGGAAGCGAGGATGAGTGAACTCAATGATTTGAATCAATCCAATGCGATGCTGCAAATGGAACTGAATTCCATCAGTCGTGAGGTTGCCTCCTCCGTTCAGCAAACAGAGGAATCGATCAATGAAACGAGCTTGAAGGCAGAACAGATTCTTAATGAAACAGAGACTACCCAGAAAAGCAGCAAGAATCTACTGAATTTAACCAACGTCAATCAATCACAGATGGAAGAGATGGTAGGAACCTTTAACCAGGTTATGAATGATGTGGAGGAGTCTCTCAGCGGCATCGATTCATTGAAATCGATTTCGGAAAAAATCATTACGATGACGAAGGGAATCGAAGACATTGCAGATCAAACCAACCTGCTTGCATTGAACGCATCGATCGAAGCAGCTCGTGCAGGCGATGAGGGGAAAGGATTTGCGGTTGTAGCAACCGAAGTAAGGAAACTTGCGGAAAATTCGAAGGGTATGAGCAGTCAAATCAAATCTTTAATAGAAGAAAGCGACAATCAAATCACGAGTCTCATTCAAATTATGAAATCGATGAATGGATCAACAATCGAGTCACAATCTAAGCTTCAACAGGTCAAAGGAGGTCTTTTGACGGTTAAAATGGAAATGGAACAGTATTTGACGATGTTTGACCGAAATAAAGTGGATTTGGATTCCATTGTCCGGACGATCCAGGAAGTGAATAAAACAACTGAAAGTTTATCAGATTTAGCTGATCAGCTGTTAAAAAAGGCAGAAGGCTCACAAATTTAAATGAAAGATTAGTGAAATCAAAAGGCTTCGTCCAAGATTCATTCAAGAGCGAAGCCTTTTAATATTGTATGTTTACATGATTCACCTCCATTTTTCCACCTCACCTATGCACTTTTTCTTCCTTTATTATTCCGTTGACTGATGGCTTTCAAAATAAAGAGCTTGTCCTGTATAGTCAGCATTCTCCAGCTTCCAACTTTGATTTTCATATCCTTCACTCCTTAAAGAATTTTAGTTGGTCCACACGGCATCTTTAACATTTTATTACTTTTTACCGCTTTTTTTTATATTTAAAACAACAAAAATTCCAACAAATACCGACGTTAAGTGGGGCGAAAGAAGGGGTTCCATTTGTTTTTTAGCCGATTGCAGGAGAATTGCTCTGTATCCTTGTCGATGTTTGTCAAAAAAGATAAAACGAAATATGTTTTGAACTAGGTTTTTTTTGAAACGCTCTATTCGTAAAGTTTGTTGCTTTTGAACAAAGGTTGTGTAAGGATGATTTCCGCTGCGGGGTCTCACCTGTCTTAGGGGCTCGAGATCATAATTCCATTCTGTCAAAAAGGGAAAGAACGCCTTTGTGTCAGAATCGTCTTATGCTTGTCGCCCATAGGCAAAGCCCTGCAGCTTTTCCACCTGGCCCGCTGTTCCCTCCGGAGTCTTGCACCTTCCGCTCAATCAACATCATACGATGATTTATTTTAAAGAAAAATTGTTGATAAACAACAACCTTTGAGAAAAAAGCCTTTTGAAAAAACCAATTATTATTAATGGCGTTGACTGCAGGGGAACTCAACTCGACATATTTCTAGTAAAAAAGCACAATCTTACAAAAATGAGAAATGAGTCTACTACATCCGACCATACGAAAGTGACTTTAAGAGAATAGGTTATAGAGAAAAGTTGAAAAACTTTATCTAATTTTTAGGAGGAATTTTTATATGAGCAAGTATTATAAGGGTCAAGGAGCTGCAAGAGATCCAATCAGCGTTCCTTGCCAAGTATCAGCCAGACAGCAGGCATATTTAATCGATTCAGAATTGCCAGTTGTGACAAATCCGGTTATGCCAACATTGAAGACACCAGTAGTCGTAGCTGAAAGAACGATTCAAGTGGTGACAGAAGCTGATGTTACCCTTAATCCGCCTGCTACGGAAATCAAACGGGTGTTGAAGGATGTGTTCCTCACTCAATGCAAATTGGTCCCGGTGGCGTTCGCCCCAATTCAAGGATCCAACTTCCGCAGGGTGACAAAAGCAAAATTATTTGTTGAAGGTTATATCCGCAAGAACATCGAGTATGCATCTTCTGAATGCAATGGAATTGTCTATGATCGAATTGCTACATTCCCGTTCTCTGGTTTTGCAGAATTAACTGATGATGACTTCATCACTTATCCGCTTTGGAGCAGTTCTTTCGAGGATAGAGCGCGTTTCATTAATCCAAATAATGGCGATTTGCCGCGTTTGGACAAGTATTACTTCGAAAATACGAACTATTACAATGAGCAGCCATACTGTGAATTGGTGAAATCCGATTTCTATGAAATCGACTTCTCTCCAATGATGACGCCAATAAATGAATCTTTCGATACACTCCGTGAAAAAATTGTCTTGGACTTAGGCATTAAAGTGCTTCAAGTTCAACAAATCAGAGTGAATGGAAGTCAAGTTACCCCAGGCAACGGCATGGATGGATACAACGGATAACATGAAGAAATCAGAAGGGCAGAGGCAACTCTGTCCTTTTCTTCTAGAGATTTCCTGAGATATTAAAAACATTACAATAGAACCACGAAAATGTATCAAAAATGATAGTGAAATGAAATTTATTTCAAGAGATTCTTTGATAGAATACTAGGATAGAGCAAGAATAGTAAGTTTTAACTGTTTGATAAACAGGGTAAATAGATAGTACATACATACTCTTTTTTAGCCGAAAAATTTTTTCAACGGAGGCAATTAAAATGGTTGAAGAACAATTAATCAATAAACAGTATTATGAGACCTTTACGAAGGACATCGAAAAGGAACATCCGATTTCCATACTTGGACAAGCCTATTTATATGAGCAGGAGAAAGAGATTCCCGATCTTTCGTATATCCGCTTTGCCCAAGGGGAGATCTATTTTCATAACAAGGATTATGAAGCTGCCATTTTCAAATGGGAAAATATCACAAACGAATTGGAGCCATGGGCAAAAAAAAATATGGCGGACGCTTATTTCGAGCTGGATCTTTTGCCTACGGCAGAGGAAGTCTATAAATCCGTTAAATCTGACAATGTAACATTGAACACGGAAATTTCTTTACAGCTCCTGTCATTGTATATCGTTCGTGACAAAATGGAGTCTGCGGAGCGGGTCATCAAGAAAATCGTTTCGATGAACCCTGATTATCCGAATGTAACGGACATTGCCAAAACGTTCTACGAAAAACACCAGGACTGGGATAACGCAGTGGGTCTTGCCGTACAGGAAGCGATTCGCACACATTCATTGAAATGGTTCGATATCGTTCGCAAATATGTAGACTTAGGTTATACAAAGCAAATGAAGCCTGATTATTTCGTTGAATTACTAATGACTTTATTCGAGCTTGATCAAAAGCAATTCGAGAGTATGACCGTTTCGCTATGGAAAAGCTATCATTCAGAACCTGCGTATCTGCAATGGCTGAATACGATCAATCGACTGATGCTGGATATTGAAGAACCAACTGATCATACATCATGGCACGAATTATCGGTCATCTATAAGGATACTTACTTTGAGCTGATGGACGGAAGATATTTCATTAAAGAGCTTTCTGCCTTGCTGCCGCAATTCCTTTCCAATTGGGTGAAGATCACCGATACTTCTCAAAGCCTATTTGCGTCTACGGCTGCTTTGGCTTGGAATGAAATGTTCCCATCCAGTCTGAGTGAAGTAACGGTGGAAGAGGCGAAGGGCATGATGAAGCATGCCCGATACGAGTTTGATGGCTTGAAGCAGGGGCTTGAGCTATTTGAAACGGTGATGGAATGGGCAGGACAAAAAGAAATCCAGGTGGCGCAAAGATTTACGAGGACGGTCAAGGAAATGCTCGATTTTGATGTGAACCATCTATTGGTGGCTGGCAGCGGCAGCACAGGGAAATCAGCTTTTATCAACTCGATTATTGGAGAAAGCATTTTAGGCTCACCGACTGCCTCCGTAACAGTCATTAAGAATCAAGGGGAACAAGAAATCAATGAAATAACGAATCAAGAAATATATCCAATTCTGACGATAGAGGAATATTACGAGCGGACCGCTCTTCCTGCTGGAAATGAAACGTACTTTGAAGTGAGGCTGCCGCTTCCTTACTTGCAGGATCATAATCTGGCTTTGATTGACACACCAAGTACAGGAGGAGATTTGTTCAAGTTTCTCCCAATGGCGGATGCATTGTTGTTCGTGTCCAACATCAATGATCCGATCAACAGCCAGGAGCAGGAGCTTTTGAAGAAAATTAAGAAAAGAGCACCTAAGCTTCAAGTCCATTTTCTCTTGAACAAAGTAGATACCATCTATAATGAGCAGGAGGCTGAAAGAATATTGGATGAGACAAGTGAGCGGATCCACGCTAACTTCCCGCATGCCAGGGTGTTCCTTTATTCATCCTTGTATTCCAGCAGCCAGCAACGCAAGCAATGGACGGAATTCATCCAATCGGCGTTCAGTTATCGCAACTTGGAAGAAGAACGTACTGAGAAATTGCTTTATTTAGTGAAAGAATTCATTCATTACCTGCTTGAAAAACGCGTGGAAATGGAACGTGAATTTGTCCATTCCATCATGTGGAATGAGGAAATGGTAAAGAAATTGAATGGAGCCATCCATCAATTGGATGATCTTGAAAAAGAAAAAATAAAGCTGATTAAAAATTCATACCACACATTCAAGGAAGATGCACGGAAGGATCTTAAAAATAAAATACCGCAAATCTTCAAGGATTCTTCCGAATTAATCAGTGAAGATAGTGATTTCCGAAATATTCATCACAGATTGAATGAAGAAATGAATGCAAGGGTGCATCAATACATCGAACGGACTGTATTGCCTCATTTATATGATTCATTGCAAAATTGGATTTCTTACTCACAGGAAGAATTCACGGAAAGCCAAGCGAAATTGGATGAAATGAGCGAGGGATTCAATTCGCTTTATGAAGAGGAAAAGATTCAGCTCTTGGGTGATTTCAGGGTATTGGATGATTGGCGCCGGGATGCTGAGAGGATGACCAGCTCTGTCCAACTCGAAAAAGTGAATATCCTCTTGAAGCATACACCGTCACAGCTATTGCTTAAGAGTGCAGGAAAGCTATTCGGAGCTTTGCCGCAAAATAAAACGATGCTCTATAATAGCTACAAAAAATTCCTTGAAAATGAAGATTATCAAGAAGTTGCAGAATCGATTGTAAACAACTTCCTGCTGCAGTTCGATATTTTCGAAAAATCTCTGGACCGTGATGTTTCTTTCTTCTTTAGAGAGCCGTTGTCTATCCTGAGAACAACGGAAGAAGAGACCAATATTGAAATACAGGAGAACAAAGAAGTCCTGGATAAAATGAAATCAAATCCGGAATTGTATGAAGATCCGTTGGCGCTGTTCGAATTAAAGCTTCGTCAGTACGAATGGGTCGTGAATTCATAAATCGATGCGGCGGTCCCTGGAAGGGGCCGCCGTTTTTGCTTATGCACGGGTGTAAATTGAAGTGCTGAATAAATGGGCAAAAGCAATAAAAGAAAAAGAGGCTGCCTGCAGACAGCCCCTTCTTGCTCATTTCTTATAGTTCTATCTCAATTTCATATTCCTCAAGCCAGCCATTGATTTGTAGGAGATAGTCAAACAATCCACGTGCCTGGCCGCCTGTAATCCTCTCAACTTTTCCTTCGGCGATTTTCCTTACTTTCTCGACGTCAAGCAAAGGCAGAATAGGGGAATCAGGGTTATCCAATACTCTGAGCATCCACTTGCTTACACCTTCCAAATAAGCTGCATCCTTCGTGCTAGGGTATGCGCTCTTCCTGCGGTTTCTGACATCATCAGGCAAGTATCCTTCGAATGCACGGCGCAGGATGCCTTTCTCGATGTTATCGATGCTTTTCATTTCGAACGGAATATTCCATAAATATTCAACGAGGCGGTAGTCGCAAAATGGAACACGAACCTCAAAGCCAGTCATCATGCTGGAACGGTCCTTGCGATCAAGCATGAATGGAAGAAAGCGCGTGATGAACATATAGGACATTTGACGCTGCTTCGCCTGAAGTTCATCTTCACCTTCCAGGAAAGGAACTTCTGCAACAGCCTCTTGGAATCTTTCTTTTCGATACTCCTCCGGCCTGATTTTTGCCTTCAAATCCTCCGATAGCAGATTGGAAATGAATCCTAAATTGACAAGCCATGGATAGACATCGGCATCCAAGAATTCTTTTTGGTGGAACCAAGGGTAGCCGGAAAAGACTTCATCCGCAGATTCACCAGACAGGGCTACTGTTGCCTCTTTTTTCATTTCTTTGAATAGAAGGTAAAGGGATGTTTCGATTTCACCGACGCCCGGCAGGTCTCTTGCCCGCATCGGCACCAAAAGGTTCTCAACAAGTTTATCCGCTCCGAATACGACGGAGTGATGCTTCGTCCCGACATGTTCAGAGACTTTTCTCACCCATGGCTCATCCAAGTCGCGCCGCAGGAAATCTTGTTCAAAATCCTCTTCGCTGTTTACAAAATCGATGGAATACGTTTCAAGTGTTTTGCCATTTTCCTTATATTCTTTTCCTGCAATCGCTGTCAGTCCGCTTGAGTCAAGACCGCCGGACAGCATGGAGACTAGGGGCATGTCTGATAATAATTGGCGTTTTACGGTGTCCTCGAGAATTGAACGGATTTTTGATACGGTTGTGTCAACATCATCGCGGTGTTCTTGGCTTTCAAGCTGCCAGTATTGTTTCGTTTCCGTTTTTTCCTCAGTGATGATCATGTAGTGGCCAGCACGCACCTCCTCAATATCCTTGAATACACCGACGCCTGGAGTGCGCATCGGTCCGAGGGCAAATACTTCAGCCAATCCTTTGCGGTCAATCTTTGCATCCACTTTTGGATGTGAAAGAAGAACCTTGAGCTCAGACCCGAATATGATTCCATTATCTCTTTTAGTGAAGAATAATGGCTTCACACCTAGATGGTCTCTCCCTAACATAAGACGGCTTCGTCTTTCGTCCCAAATCCCAAAGGCGAATATTCCATTGAAGCGGCGTATGCAATCCTCTCCCCATTCAAGGTAGGAGTGAAGTAGAACTTCTGTATCGGAAGAAGTCTTAAAGGAGTGTCCGAGTGTTTCCAATTCATCACGAAGCTCCAAATAATTATATAACTCCCCGTTATACGTAAGAGCGACTGTATAATTTCCATCTTGGTACAGCATCGGCTGTTTGCCGCCTTCGGGATCGATGACGATCAATCTTCTGTGGCCGAATGCGGCCCTTTCAGAAAACCAAAATCCATCTGCATCCGGTCCACGGTGGACGATGGAGTCAGTCATGTCTTTCAATATGGATTGCTGTTGGGATAAATCTTCTTGCCAATCAATCCAGCCTGCAATTCCGCACATGATTATTCCTTCTTTCTTTGTGGAGTTTACTTTTCTCAAATATGACGTTTACGTCAACGTTATATTTTGGATATAACTGACTGACCAGAAAAACCAATTGGTCACTTTTTTATCGTAAATCTAACATTTCAGAAACGCAACTATTCTGCAGAAAGGGGGTGTAAAATGTGTATGAAGTCCCAAGTAGTTAGAAAAATTAAATAATTAAAGAAAAAATTAAGATTAATATGATACCATGATAAAAAAGATTAATGGGGTTCGGCATGAATAGAAGCAGAAAATATATAATTCTTATCCTAGCACTATCCATTTCTTTACTATCAATTAAATATATAGTTCCAAGCAAAAAAGCAGAGGTATCAAATGATAAGGGTATCCTTTCCAATAAAGAACAGGTTTATGAAACCAGGATGCTCGATCAGCCAAAAATCAAAAGCTTCCCAAGCGCCAATAATTCTGATATGAGTGTAAAAGAAAAACTGAATATAGAAACAATCACCCACACTCTCCCGTTGGATGTTCCGCTAATCTATCAAATGTCTGCTCCGAAGCTATATAATGGCTGCGAAGTTACAAGTTTGGCCATGCTGCTAAACTATTATGATATCAACGTCACCAAAAATGATCTTGCGGAAAAAATTAATTATGTTCCTTTAACCTATAAGAATGGCCAAAAAGGGAATCCGAATGAAGGCTTTGTCGGTGATATGGCTCATGGTCCCGGTCTTGGAGTCTATCATTCCCCAATTTTGAAGCTTGCTCAACAATATGTTGGGATGAGGGCAATAGATATAACGAATCAACCTTTTTCGGAAATATTGAAAGAAGTTGAAAATGGCCACCCTATTTGGGTGATTACCACAGCTAATTTTGCACCTGTTGCCGATTTTAAAGATTGGGATACTCCTCAAGGCCCAATAAAGGTGACATATAGCGAACATAGTGTGGTCATTACTGGGTTCGATGAAGATCATATTTTCCTGAATGATCCATACGGAGTCAAAAACAGGAAAGTGAGCAGGGCTGGTTTTGAAAAAGCATGGGAGCAGATGGGCAGCCAGGCTGTCATAATCGATGAATAGATTCTCTATCGATAAAATAAAGAAGGCTTGTCTTCTCAAAGACCCTTTTTTTAAATAATTTTTCTTAAGGCTATATTAAAGCTTAATGTTGATATTAGCCGTCCCAGCTGTTGATTGGAGAGAAAGTAGTAGACTGCTGCCAGCCCGCGGAAAGCAAGCATCCTGCAGTGGAAATCAACCTTGCACAACCTCAAAACGTTACGAAAAGAACTCTAAACAAATAAAAATTACAATATTGGAAATTTATAGATTATAATAGAGAAAATAAGAGGAAAAGCGTGGGGTTATATGCCAAATCTAATTACTCATCTACTTCCAAATTTATTTTATATATTAGCAGCTCTATTTATTTTTCAACTTTTGACTGACCGGAATCATTTTCAAACAGATGAAAAAAAACTTCGATGGAGATACTTTGTTTTTTCACTATCCTCAATATTTTTATGTATGGTCCTGCCGGCTCAATTAAGTGATGATTTTATGTATGATTTAAGGAATATTCCTTTAATCATAGGTGCTTTGTATGGAGGTCCGTCCATAGGCGTACTATTACTGATTTGGACAGTGCTTTTCAGGGCTTTTTTTGGCGGAATAGGTGTGTTGACCACACTAGGGACAGGGATTGTGGTCATTGGCATTTGTTCTTTCCTATCACAAAGGTTTAATAATATGTCCATCCGGTATAAGCTGATCACCGGATGTGCCATCATATTCTTCAATTCTCTCATTTTATGGATCACGATATCCTTAATGTTGAATAGAACTGAATACGATCATGCGGCTATATCCATTACATTGATGGAAGTCCTCGGGATGGGACTGGTCATTTACATAATCGAAGCAATCCGCAGTGCCAAATTTTTAAGGTCGAAAATACTCAGGTCTGAAAAATTGGAAGTGGTCAGTCACTTGGCAGCAAGCATTTCTCATGAAATCAGAAATCCGATGACCACCACGAAAGGATTTTTGCAATTGCTGAAGGACGGGGAAAAGGATGAAAAGAACCTGGAATATATTAAGCTCGCCTTGGATGAATTAAATCGAGCAGAAGAAATCGTAAGGGATTATCTGACCTTTGCAAAGCCTGCAAATGAAAAACTTGAAATACTTGATATAAAAGAACAAGTAGAAAAGGTGATCGCCATTATTCGTCCGCTGGCCAATATGAACAGCGTGCGCTTTGATCTTTGTTTAAGATCGGTACATATAAAAGGAGAGCAGTCACTTTTCCAGCAATGCATGCTGAATTTATTGAAAAATGCTATCGAAGCGATGCCGAATGGCGGGAAGCTTGAAATACATATTGATGCAGCGCCAGATGGTGCAATTATTAAAATTTCAGATTCCGGATGCGGTATGACCGATGAACAGGTTCGAAGATTGGGCGAACCATACTTTACGACAAAAGACCAAAAAGGGACAGGACTTGGCATGATGGTTGTTTTCAGGGTAGTGGAAGCAATGAAAGGAAGAATAAAAGTAACAAGCGAATTGGGCAAAGGAACGCATTTTATCATAAGATTGCCCCGCGTCGTATAGCCCCCATTTTTATTAATCAAACGTTTGATTAATAAAATATCAATAGACTCAAAATGCAGAAGCCTGACCGCAGACCATTCCGCGGGACAAGGTGATTCCTGCACGTTTGGGTCTTTTTTTATGGCTGCTGCTTTAAATGTAAGTCTTCTTCTTTCAGCTGCAGGCACTTGCATTCCGCAGAAAGCAGCCTCGCAATATGGAACGGTTATAAAGATGTAAGACTTATTTAATATTTTGTTTATTCGAAGGAAAGATTTACTCTCTATCATCATAAACAACGACAAAGAAAAGGAGAGAGTAAAATGAAACGAATAAAAATGTTCACAATGATGATGGCTTTGGTGGGAGTGTTCTTTTTGGCAGCCTGCGGTAATGGGAATATGGACGACTCTACCAAAAACAAAGACATGAAACAGGATGAAATGAAAAAGGATACGAGCAGCGACGACATGAAGAAAGATGACAGCATGGATAGCAGCGACGACATGAAGAAAGATGACAGCATGGATAGCAGCGATGACATGAAGAAAGATGACAGAATGGATAGCAGCGATGATATGAAGAAAGATGAAAGTAGGGACAACAGCGACGACATGAGCAAGGATGACATGAATGACGATCAAGAGAACTAATGTTGGCCCATTATCATTTCTTGATTGAAGATAACTAATGATAAAATAGGCTTAACTATGATTAAAGGGTGAAAAGCCAATGGAAAAGCGGGTTTTGCTTGTTGATGATGAGCCCACAATATTGGATGTGTGCAAACGCTACCTCGAGCGGGAAGGATATACAGTGATTACAGGTTCAAATGGACAAGAAGCGCTTGATTTATGGAAGAAGCATGAGTTCCATGTCATCATTCTTGATTTGATGATGCCGATTATGGATGGTTGGAAGGCTTGTGAGGAGATCCGTCAGCACGACGATATCCCGATCATATTCCTGACAGCAAAAGGAGAGGAGTATGATCGGTTGATCGGCCTCACGATAGGGGCGAATGATTATGTGCCAAAGCCATTTAACCCAAGGGAGCTTGTGTTAAGAGTAAATGGGATTTTCAGGCTGTTGGATTATCGGCAATCAGGAAAAGTCGATAGCAGGAAGGAGGAGGGGATGATTGAATTCCCCCCTTTGTCTATCAATCCTTCCACACGGGAGGTTGCGCTCCAGCACGATCCCATTGAATTGACCATGAAGGAGTTTGATATGCTACTTCTGCTTGCTTCCCATCCGAAGCAAGTATTTTCCCGTTCCCAGCTCCTTTACCAAGTGTGGGATACGGAATTTGATGACGATACCACAACGGTGACGGTCCATATTCGAAGGCTGAGAGAAAAAATCGAGGAGAATCCGTCGAAGCCGAAATGGATTCAAACAGTATGGGGAATTGGCTATAAATTTGTGCCAAATGATCGTCCATGAAGATTAAATGGATATTTCTCATTGCCAATGGCGTCAGTGTTCTTATGATGTTTACTTTTTTGACCATCAGCTACGTGTATATGGTCCTGCCGAATAATATCATTTTTTGGCTTTCAGTCATCACGATATGCTCTTCGGTTCTATCCAGTGTAATCCATTATATGTTTACAAAGCCTGTGGAGCGGTCGATCCATCTGTTGGCAAAAGAGTCTCAGGAAATTGCGAAAGGGAACTTTGATCGGAAGCTGCCCGTTGAAGGACCTTTTGAAATTAAGGAGCTGACCAATCGCTTTAACCAAATGAGCGAGCGGCTGAATGAAGCCTTTTTTCAAATCAAGCAATCGGAAATGAGCAGAAAGGAGCTTGTGGCCAACATCTCCCATGATCTGCGCACACCGATGTCATCCATAAAGGCTTTCGTCTCGGCAATCCAGGATGGCGTCGTCGAAGATGAAGAAACATTCAAGCAATATTTGAAAACCATCGTTTTGGAAACAGAGCGGCTAGATCAGTTAATCCAGCAGTTATTTCAGCTTTCCTTATTGGATTCCGGCGCCATCAAGCTTCAGAAGGAAGAAATCAATATAGATGAATTTCTGCTTTCTGTATTTGAGCATGAACAAATTCACCTGCAAAAGAAGAAGATAGAGCTGAATATCGACCTTCCTAATCAAATTCCCAAGATCGATGTCGACAAAAGCTACTTTGAGAAAGTGCTGTTTAACCTTCTGGATAATGCCATTCGGTTCTCACCGGTAAACGGGGTAATAGACATTAAAGTACAGCCTGTAAAAGACAAAGAGCTATTGATCTCGATCCGGGATCATGGTGAAGGAATTTCAGAGGAAGAGCTTCCCCATATTTTTGAACGGATGTATCGGGTAGAAAAGTCCCGCAATCAGCAGTTTGGGGGTGCCGGTCTCGGGTTGGCCATCGCGAAAACAATCGTTGAGAGACATGGGGGCACAATCATGGCAGAAAGCAAAGTGAAAAAGGGCAGCATATTCTCGATCATCATACCGATAAAAAATCGTGAAGAAGGTGAGAGTGGTGAATTATAAACTCTTTTTTCAACGGAATTTGAACTTTGGAAAAAGGTTGATCAGGCTGCATCATTCCAATGCAATTCTCTTTCTTGTTTTAACCCTCACAGGATTTATCCTGTTTTCGACTACATTCCGTTCAGTCTTTCCGGCCATAAGGGTCATGATCCGGGATGTCCATATTTGGATTGGAGTGGTCCTTTGTTTGCCATTTTTGTTTTATTTGCCTAAGATGGTCAAGCATTTAAATACGCTGAAAAAAAGAAAAAACAACCGCATTAATTTATATTTAGTTTTAACGATCTTGATCCTGTTGATCGTTTCAGGATTCCTATTGACCTTTCACCGCGATTTTGCCCCTCAAGTCAGTACGGGGGCGCTGTTCATCCACGATTTTTCCACATGGTTCGGGGTTCCGTATGTCATTTATCACAGCATCACTCGGAGCAAGTGGTTCAAAAAGCTTGGCAAGCCAGCTGCTCCGAAGAGGACGCTTGATGATCCGATCGTGATTGATGACCACAACCCGATCTATACTCGCCGTTCCTTCTTGAAGGCTGTGAGTGCCAGCGCGATCGTCATTGTCTTTTTGCCTTTCATAGCCAGATGGTTTCGTTCGTATTTGCCGGCATCAGGTGGGACAGGAGCAGTCATCGGGGAGGGGAACAAGCTTAAGCCGCTCCCGACACCTAATGCGAAGTCCGCTCCTCCCATCGGCGGGGGAAGGCGTGGACAGTTCCGCTATTATACGGTTACAGAAGTGCCGAAGCTGAACAATGACAATTTCAGCTTTACAATCGATGGGCTGGTCAAGAAACAGAATGTGTATAAATGGGATGAGTTCGTTAAATTGAGTCGAGATGTCCAAGTGAGCGACTTCCATTGTGTTACTGGCTGGAGCGTATATGACATCACGTGGGAAGGAATACCGTTAAAGAAGCTCCTTCAGCAGGCAGGGATTCAAAAAGGGGCAAAATATGTGAAGTTCTACTCTGCTGACGGGGTATACACGGATACTTTATCGATGAAGCAGGCGATGATGGACGACATCATGGTGGCTGTCTTGATGGACGGGCAGCTGATCAGCCAAAAAAATGGAGGTCCTGTTCGCCTCATCGTCCCAAAGATGTATGCGTATAAATCGGTTAAGTGGCTGAATCGAATCGAAGTAATCTCCCACAATCACACTGGCTATTGGGAGCAGAGGGGCTATTCCAAAGACGCATGGGTCAAATCTTGAAAGAAAATTCGGAATTTTCCATTGACATTCGAATCGCAATGATGTAAGTTATGAGAATATTAAATTATTAGCCAGTGTACTTGATTAGAAGTGAAAAGTAAAAAGTTAGCATTGCTGATTAGCAACAAACTTTGCAAAGCAGCAAAATGAAAAATGAATAGTTCTTATCCAGAGAGGTTGAGGGACTGGCCCGTTGACACCTCAGCAACCAGCCGATTAATAGGTATGGTGCTAATTCCAGCAAGTTGAATGCCAACTTGAACGATAAGAGGGAGATCATGCAATTAGAAGGACCTTCTTATTAAAAGAAGGTCCTTTTTATTTTCTCTTCTCTGCAACTTCCCAAACAAAAGGAGAGATTTTCTTAATGGCGAAACATATTCAAACACTGCTTGCCCAAGCTGGAAATCATAGTGATGCAGCAACGGGGGCAGTCAGTGCGCCCCTTCACTTTTCAACTGCCTATCAGCACAATGGACTTGGCCAATCGACAGGATTTGATTATACACGGACAGGAAACCCGACAAGATCGGTGCTGGAAAAAACATTAGCCCAATTGGAGGGAGGGCATTCCGCTTTTGCATTTGCATCCGGGATGGCAGCGATCCAAGCTGTCCTCTCCTTATTTTCGACAGGGGATGAGTTGATTGTCTCTTATGATTTATACGGGGGCAGCTATCGGCTGTTTGCTGCCTATGAGCAGCAATATAAGCTTAAATTTCATTATGTCGATACCACTTGTCCTGAAGCCATTTCAGAAAAAATAAACGCTCAAACAAAAGCTCTTTTCATTGAAACACCGACGAACCCCTTGATGAATGAAACGAGTATTGTGAGTGTTGCACAGCTTGCCAATGAGCAAGACTTGCTCCTCATCGTCGATAATACCTTTTATACACCGCTCCTCCAGCGCCCCATCGAAGAGGGTGCGGATCTAGTCATCCACAGTGCCACGAAATATTTGGGCGGCCACAATGATGTCCTTGCCGGAGTGGTGGTGGCGAAAGAGCAGGAGCTGGGGGAGAAGATCGGCAGTTATCAAAATGGAGCGGGAGCGGTATTGTCCCCATTCGATTGTTGGCTCGTTCTACGCGGATTGAAAACATTGCACGTCAGGATGAGGGCTCATGAAGAGAATGCAGGAAAGGTGTCAGCCTTTTTATCGGAACATGAATGTGTAACGGATGTGATTTATCCAGGAAAGGGAGGGATGCTCTCATTTCGTTTGGCAAGGGAGGAATGGGTCGCTCCTTTTCTAGAAAAGATCCGGGTGATTAAATTCGCAGAAAGCCTTGGAGGCGTTGAGAGTTTCATTACTTATCCAGCCACCCAGACGCATGCTGACATACCGGAAGAAATCAGAGTTGAAAATGGGGTGTGCGGCAGGCTGCTGAGGTTTTCAGTCGGGATCGAGCACATAGATGATATTATTGGAGATCTTGAGAAGGTGCTGACGAAATTGAAGAGGGAGGCGATTGTTCATGAGTAAAGACAAATTCACTTTTCAAACGAACATCATCCACAATGCTCAAAGTGTTGACCGCCAGACCGGGGCTGTGAGCGTACCGATTCATCATGCAACCACCTTTCATCAAGATGACTTTGATCAATTCGGCAAATATGACTATAGCCGTTCGGGAAATCCAACGAGGGAAGCGCTCGAAGAGGCCATTGCCAATTTGGAGGAAGGCGTGAAAGGATTCGCATTCTCATCCGGAATGGCTGCCATTTCGACAGCATTTATGACGTTGTCAAAAGGAGATCATGTACTGGTTTCCGAGGATGTTTACGGAGGGACATACCGGATGATCACCGAAGTTCTCTCGCGCTTCGGCATCGACCATTCGTTCGTGGATATGACCGACCTTCATCAAGTGGCCACGAATATTAGAAGTAATACAAAAGTCATATATATGGAAACCCCTTCGAATCCGCTTTTGAAAATCACGGATATTGAAGCGGTCGTCAAGCTGGCGAAGGCAAACGGATGCTGGACTTTTTTAGACAATACGTTCATGACACCGCTGCTGCAGAAGCCATTAAAGCTGGGAGTCGATCTTGTTCTCCACAGTGCGACGAAATTCCTGGCAGGCCACAGCGACGTCCTGGCTGGACTTGCGATAGCAGGAAATGAAGCGATTGCTGAAAAAATCGGCTTTTTGCAAAACTCTTTCGGTGCCGTATTAGGTGTGCAGGACTGCTGGCTGCTCATGAGGGGAATCAAAACCCTCCATGTCAGGTTGAAGGAATCATCTGAATCTGCATACAAAATTGCACGATTCCTTGAAAATAATCGACATGTCGAACAAGTGAACTATCCCGGCTTTTCCTATCATCCTGGCTTTGAGACCCAAGTGCGGCAAGCGGAAGGCCCGGGGGCAGTCCTTTCTTTCCGTTTAAAAGGAGAGGAGGAGGTCAGGACGCTGCTGGAGCATGTGAAAATTCCGGTATTCGCTGTCAGCCTTGGCGCAGTGGAGTCCATTTTATCCTATCCGGCAAAAATGTCCCATGCTTCCATGCCGCCAGCTGAAAGGGAGAAGAGGGGAATCACAGATGGACTTCTTAGGCTGTCGGTCGGCCTTGAAAATCCAGAAGATCTGATAAAAGACCTTGGTGACGGATTAGCCAAGATAAAGGAAGTCCGAGAATATCACGATAAAGCAGCCGGAAGCATTTGAGAAAAGGAGGTCATGGCATGAAGCCATTTTTGGAAGCGCTGGAAGAAAGGATCCTGATCGCGGATGGAGCCATGGGGACACTCCTATACTCCTATGGTGTCGACAGATGTTTCGAAGAACTGAATCTTTCCCATCCAAACGAAGTCCTGAAAGTGCACAAGGACTATCTGGATGCAGGGGCTGAAATCATTCAGACGAACACGTATGGGGCGAATTATGAAAAATTGTCGCGCTATGGATTGGAGGAATCGGTAAAGGATATCAATACAAAAGCTGTTCAGCTGGCGAAAGAAGCAGTTGATGGTCGGGCATATGTGCTTGGAACGATCGGTGGGATCCGGGGGATCAATCAAAGCCTATCCTTGGAGGAAATTAAGCGGAATTTCAGGGAGCAGTTATATTGTTTGCTGCTAGAAGGTGTGGACGGGTTGCTCTTTGAAACGTTTTATGATTTGGAAGAGCTGAAGACCGTAGTCAAAATTGCCAAGAAGGAAGCAGGCTTGCCGGTTGTTGCACAAGTTTCCGTTCATGAACCTGGGGTGCTTCAAGATGGTACGAAGGTTCGTGACGCATTGAAACAGCTTGAATTGGCCGGAGCTGATGTCGTCGGAGTGAACTGCCGCTTGGGTCCATATCATATGATCCAGACATTAGCAGAGGTCCCGATACCTGCGAATGCTTATTTATCTGTATATCCTAATGCCAGTTTGCCGAATTACGAAGAAGGAAGGTTTTATTATTCTGCGGAACCCGAATATTTCGGGAAGATGTCGAATGAGCTGCGATTGCAGGGTGCAAGGATTATCGGAGGCTGCTGCGGGACAACACCGGATCATATCCGCTCCGTCGCTAAACATTTAACAGATCGGAGTCCGATTTTAACGAAAGAGGTAAAGGTGAAAAAAGAGGTGGAGCTACAGCCGATCACATCCCGCTCAACACCTTTGCACGAAAAAGTGAAGAATGAGAGGACCGTCATCGTTGAATTGGATCCACCAAAACATCTGGATACCTCTTTGTTTTTTGAAGGGGTCAAAGCACTGGGGGAAAGCGGGATCGATGCCTTGACCTTGGCAGATAACCCCCTTGCGTCACCGCGCATCAGCAACGGGGCCATTGCTGCCATTGCAAAAGAACGCTATGAGGTCAATCCTCTGGTCCATATTACGTGCCGGGACCGGAATCTGATCGGGCTGCAATCCCATTTGATGGGACTTCATACGTTAGGCGTACACGATATATTGGCGATTACAGGTGATCCAGCCAAGATTGGTGATTTCCCTGGTGCTGCTTCTGTTTATGATTTGTCCTCCATCGAACTGATCAAGCTGATCAAGCAAAATAACGAGGGAATCTCATTTTCAGGAAAGTCGCTAAGGGAACGAACCCAATTCTCTGTAGGTGCGGCATTTAATCCGAACTTCCGCCACTTGGATGCATCGATTAAGCGGTTGGAGAGGAAAGTCCATGCCGGTGCGGACTATTTCATATCCCAACCTATCTATGGAGAGGAACAGCTTCAGCAGATTTATGAAGGGACGAGGCATCTGAATGCGCCGATTTTCATCGGGATCATGCCGCTGACAAGCGCAAGGAATGCGGAATTCCTTCATCATGAAGTACCTGGAATCACCATTCCTGAAAGTACGCGGAGACGGATGGAGTTTGCCGGAAGCGATCCAATGAAAGCTAGGAAAGAAGGAATGGATATTGCCCGTTCTTTGATTGATACAGCATTGGCATTATTTAACGGCATTTATTTAATCACGCCTTTTACACGCTATGATATGAGCATTGAGCTCGTTGAATATATAAAAGCACAGACGAATGAAGAAAGGAAGGTTTCCCATGGCCAGCACATTATTTGAAGAACAGCTAAAGAAAAGGATCCTCGTACTCGATGGGGCGATGGGAACGATGCTTCAGCAAGCCGATCTAACCGCTGAGGATTTCGGCGGGGAAGAATATGATGGATGCAACGAATACCTTGTGTTGACCGCACCAGAAGTGATCAAAGGCATCCACCTCGCCTATTTGGATGCCGGTGCCGATATTATTGAAACGAATACCTTTGGAGGCACACCCATTGTTTTGAATGAGTATGACCTTGGTCATCATGCTTTCGAGATCAATCAAAAGGCTGCACAAATCGCGAAAGAGGCGGTTGGCGAACGAGCTACATCAGATCGTCCCCGTTTCGTTGCGGGCTCGATGGGGCCAACGACAAAGACGCTTTCCGTTACAGGTGGAGCCACTTTCGATGAATTGGTCGATAATTACCGTATCCAAGCGGAAGGGTTGATTACCGGTGGTGCCGATTTGCTGTTGATTGAGACGGCGCAGGACGCCCTCAATGTCAAAGCTGCCAATCTTGGAATCCAAGCCGCATTTGAAAAGACGGATAAAAAGCTGCCGATCATCCTTTCAGGGACGATCGAACCGATGGGAACGACTTTGGCAGGTCAGAACATCGAGGCTTTTTATTTATCACTCGAGCATTTGGATCCTGTTGTGGTGGGGCTGAATTGTGCAACCGGACCTGAGTTCATGCGTGATCATCTCCGGACGCTTTCCCAGCTGGCCACGACCTATACGAGCTGCTACCCCAACGCAGGGTTGCCGGATGAAGAAGGGAACTACCATGAAACGCCTCATTCCCTTGCGGTGAAAATCAAAGGATTTGCAGAAAAAGGCTGGCTGAACCTGGTGGGTGGCTGCTGCGGAACGACGCCTGATCATATTCGTGCCATTGCCGAGGCAGTTGAAGGGCTCGAGCCCAGGCTGCCAAATCCCTCGCATTCCCATGCTGTATCCGGCATCGAACCATTTATTTATGATGACCCATCGAAACGCCCGATTCTCGTCGGAGAGCGGACTAATGTCATTGGGTCAAGAAAGTTCAAGCGTTTGATCGCTGAAGGGAAAATTGAAGAAGCATCTGAAATAGCGCGTGCACAGGTAAAGAATGGCGCACAGGTCATCGATATTTGCCTGGCAGATCCAGACCGGGACGAAATTGAGGACATGAACCATTTCATCAAGCAGGTGGTCAATAAAGTTAAAGTACCGCTTGTGATCGATACAACGGATGAAGAAGTGTTGGCTGTTGCTTTGAAGTATACCCAAGGGAAGGTCATTATCAATTCCATCAACCTAGAGGATGGAGAAGAGCGATTTGAAAAGACGGCTCGTTTAATCAAGCGATATGGTGCTGCTGTCGTTGTCGGGACCATCGATGAAGTAGGGATGGCTGTAACAGCCGAAAGGAAGCTGGAGGTCGCCAGAAGGTCGTATCAACTGTTGACGGAAAAATATCTTATCCCTGGTGAAGATATTATTTTTGATCCATTGGTATTTCCTGTTGGAACAGGGGATGAACAATACATCGGATCGGCAGAAGCCACCATCGAGGGAATCCGGATGATCAAGGCGGAAATGCCGGAATGTCCGACCATATTAGGCATCAGCAATGTATCATTCGGTTTGCCGCCTGTCGGACGAGAGATCTTGAACGCCGTCTTTCTATATCATTGCACGAAGGCAGGGTTGGATTATGCAATCGTCAATACAGAGAAGCTTGAACGGTTTGCTTCCATTCCTGAGGCAGAAGTAAAGCAGGCAGATTCCCTTTTGTTTGAAACAACAGATGAAACACTTGCGTCGTTCACTGAATTTTATCGGGGAAAGAAAAAGGAAAAGAAAATTCCTGTCAATACGATGACGTTGGAAGAGCGGCTTGCCCATTATGTCGTGGAGGGGACGAAGGAAGGATTGATCCCGGACCTGGAGAAGGCTCTGGAACAATATGATACCCCGCTTTCGATCATAAACGGACCGCTGATGGACGGGATGTCCGAGGTGGGAAGGCTGTTCAACGATAACCAATTGATCGTGGCGGAAGTGCTGCAGAGTGCGGAAGTAATGAAAGCCGCTGTCGCACACTTGGAGCCGCACATGGAACAGAATGATGCCACAGCATCCAAAGGAAAGGTCATCCTGGCAACGGTGAAAGGTGATGTCCATGACATCGGAAAAAATTTGGTCGACATCATTTTGAGCAACAATGGCTACAATGTGGTCGACCTCGGGATAAAAGTGACACCTTCAGATTTAATCCAGGCGATTCGGGTAGAAAAACCCGATATTATCGGACTGTCAGGATTATTGGTGAAGTCGGCCCAGCAAATGGTGATAACGGCGCAGGATTTGAAGCAGTCAAATATTGATGTGCCACTGATCGTCGGTGGGGCTGCACTTACAAGGAAATTCACATCAGGAAAAATCGCTAGGGAATATGAGGGGCTTGTGCTCTATGCCAAAGATGCGATGGACGGCTTGAGCATCATGAATTCGGTTCAGGATAAAGACAAACGAAAGCAGCTGGGAGAAGAGTTGAAGGCCAAGCAGGCCCAGCTGGAAAGCTACGACAGAGCACCGGCAAAACAGGAAGAACAATCGGCAGTTGCCGTGAAAGTGAAATCGGATGTTTCCACGGGTGTGGAGGTCATGGTCCCGCCAGATTTCGATCCGCATATCATCAAGGAATACACCGTTTCCCACGTGGAGCCATATATCAATATGCAAATGCTGCTTGGCCACCATTTGGGCATCAAAGGGAAAGTATCCCGATTGTTGGAAGAAGGAGATCAAAGAACGCTGGAATTCAAAGAAGTTGTCGATGATCTACTCTTAAAAGCGAAAATGGATGGGCTGATTCAAACCTCAGCCTTGTATCAATTTTTCCCTGCCCAATCCGATGGGGAAGATGTATTGATCTATGATCCGAACAATGAAGGGGAGATTCTTGAACGTTTTACGTTTCCACGGCAAAAGAAGAGTCCATATTTATGCTTGGCGGATTATTTGAAATCCACCGATAGCGGAGTGATGGACTATGTCGGCTTCTTCTCGGTCACGGCTGGACATAAAATCAGGGAATGGGCCAAGCAGCTCAAGGAGAGTGGACGCTACCTCGAAAGCCATGTCCTGCAGGCATTGGCGCTTGAGACGGCAGAAGGTCTGGCGGAGCGCGTGCACGAAATGATGAGAAGCCGCTGGGGGTTCCCGGATCCAACGGACTTTACAATGAGGGACCGATTCATGACGAAATACCGGGGACAGCGTTTTTCTTTCGGATACCCAGCCTGTCCAGATTTGGATGATCAAAAGAAACTATTCAAGCTCATCCAGCCTGAAAAGATCGGCATCGAATTGACCGACGACTGTATGATGGAGCCTGAAGCTTCTGTCACCGCCATGGTCTTTGCCCACCCGGAAGCGAAGTATTTTAATGTGTTATAGGAAGTACCCAGCATTTTTGCTGGGTATTTTCACTTTAAATACGGAATATTCTTAAAATTATAAAAAATAAAGATATTGTATATAAAACGGCGTATGCATAGGAAATTGTCCACGCTACTACTGACAGTATGAAATTCACCTAAAATTGGAATTTGTTAACATAAATTTAACGAATATTTTCAATTTTAAAAATATTTGTTCTCCATGATTTTACATAACTAAAAAATATGTACTTGAGAGGAGTGTTTGGAATGAAAAAGATTAAAATCAAAAAGGTTGAAAAATTAGTGCCTCTTATCTGCCACTACAGATAATGGGAGAATATTGGCCGTGTATGTAAAAATACACGGCCAATATTATTTTATGAAGAAGATAAAAAGGAGTGGAATCCCATGAGGCCAAAATTTAAAGAAATCATGAAGCCTGTCATCCCATTTGATCAGTCAGTCCGCATCGGGTTTGAAGGGTCGATTTTTGATATAGAAAATCCGGATGGAATTACCATACATATGATTGAATTGTTTGATGGGAAGAACAGTCTTGAAGATATCGCCCAAGAAATGTCCATCAGTAAAGAAGACGTGGAAGAGGCGGTGGAAATGTTCAATAGCATCGGCTTGATCGAAGATTGGGGAGAAAATGGGCTGGCATATCTAAATGAGGAGCAGCTGGAGCGATATCGCGCGAATCTAACATTCTTCTCAAATTACGCAGATATCCATACCAAAAGGTTTCAGTTTCAACGTAAGCTAAAGGATGCGACTGTTGCTGTCCTGGGCTTGGGAGGGGCAAGCCTGGATTTAGCCTGCTTAGCGGGTATGGGAGTCGGAAGAATCATTGGGTTGGATTATGACCAAGTGGAGCTCAGCAATTTGAACAGGCAATTTCTTTATTCGGAAAAAGATATAGGGACGTTGAAGGCTGATGCAGCGTTTAGAAGAGTGAAAGAAATGAATAGTGATATCGAAATTGAGGTCATCAATAAAAAAATTACCGATGCCGGAAGTTTAATAGAGGTTTTAAAAGAAGCCGATATCGTAATCAATGGCATTGATACTCCGGGGATCATTGCCACGAGGTGGGTGAACTCAGCTTGTGTCTTTTTAAATATCCCATTGCTGCAGGGAGGCATCAGCAATACCAATATCATTTGGGAGAAAATCCTCCCGAACTCAAGCGGATGCTATGATTGTTTCCTCATAAATTTTTTGAGAAAAGACCCATACTTTGAGCACCAGCTTCTCGCATTATATAATCAAACGTTTGAAAAGAGAAATACTGCGATTGCGCCACATGTCGCTTTATTAAGCGGTTTTATAACTTCCGAAATCACGAAGCTCCTCTGTGGACATGAAGAACCGATGCAGGCATCGATGTCTCATATTCTTAATACGAAAACGATGAGGATAATGGCAGAACATAAGTGGGAAAGGATTCCAGAGTGTCCGACATGCGGAAATCATAAGCATCACACATTGGAACCGGTGAATATCGATACGCTCCTATCCATTGCAAAGCAAAAGGAAGCGTTACTATGAATAAGGAATTGACGCTTGATTCAATAGTGGAAGCCGACCATTTAGCCATTCAGCCTGAAGGTGATGAATATACGGTGGGGGACCCCGCCATCAATGTATTTATCCGAATTCCTGAAGAAGGGGTCGAGGTGATCAGGCGGCTGAATGGCGAAGAATCATTGAGTGTTGTCCAGGACAGGCTGCTGAATGAAAAAGGGCTTGAGGTGGATGTGCTGGACTTTGTCAGTACATTGATGGAACTGAACCTCGTAGCCAAGATTGATGGCGAGCAAATAGTCGAATCAACAATGGTTCAACAAGGCTTGGAGAAGAAAGTAGGGGAGTTATTATTCAGCAGAGCAGCCATCATCTTATATGCCGCATGTATAGGCACCGCTGTCATTTTTCTTTGCCTGCATCCCCATGAGATCCCTAAGTATAGAGACGCGTTTGTTTTTGATTCTATTGGGATCAGCTTGTTGTTTTTCTTTATCATTTCTTGGGTTCTAACAATCATCCATGAAGTCGGCCACTATCTGGCGGCTTCCAAGGAAGGCGTTCCAGTCAGATTCAATTTGAGCATCCGCTGGTTTTGGCTCGTGGTGGAGGCAGATATGAATGGCCTGTGGGGAAAACCAAAAAAGCAAAGGTATGTACCGCTGCTGGCAGGGCTGTTCTGGGATGCAGTCATTTTATGTATAGGACTGCTTCTCCAATCCTTTTTGCCTGAGGGGGCTTTTTCGGTCCAGGTCTGTAAAATGATTGTGTTAATCCAGAGCTATAAAATCTTATGGCAATTCATTATTTTTGTCAGGACCGATTTGTATTATGTCATGATCACCTATCTGAATTCCGCTGATTTAACAAGGAACTCCATCGCGTATTTGTTCAAGCCTTTTTCAAAGAAATATAAGGCTTTCTTCGAAGAATTGCCGATGACAGATAGGAAAACGGCAATGGGTTATGGAAGTCTGTATGCTCCCGCCTTTTTAGCGGCGGTCTATATTTATACGATGTATTCCATTCCAGGGGCAATATATGCCTTGAAGATGGCTATGGGACAAGTCATGGAAAACAGACTTGCTTCCGGTGCCTTTTGGGATGGGATGATCCCATTGGTCATCGCCTTGCTTGAAATGGTTTTATGGGGTGTTGGAGTTTATAACACTTATTTCAGAAAGGAGAATACAAATGTGGAATTCCAAAACAGTTAAAGTGAACGAGACGGACTATTATGTGAGGGAATCGAAAAGCGCAGATGAGGATGGAGTCATCCTATTTATCCACGGATTGGGCTGGAGCGGAGAGGTTTGGAGTTCCGTTTCACGGAATTTGGAAGGGTATCATTTGATTGCTCCTGATTTGGCAGGCCACGGGGAATCAGGAGCTGCCGCATCCTATCACTATGATTATCTCGCTGAACAATTGCTTGGCCTTCTACAAGAACTTCAGGTTGAGAAGGCAATGTTAGTCGGCAGTTCGTGGGGAGCTGGCCTCGCCCTTAAGTTTTCCAACATGTACCCTCATGCCGTTGAGAGATTGATATTATTGGATGATGGCTATTATCCTTTTAAGGAAACGCCAGGTTTGGAATGGGAGATGATTGAGGGTGGTTCATTCCCGGAAGAGGCACTCAGCAGTTTGGATGCATACTATGAATTTATGAAATCAGACAATCCTGATTTCTGGAATGAAGATATCGAGCGTGCTGTCCGTGAACAAGTTGCAGTCGGTGCAGATGGAAGGGTGGCAATGAAATCGAAAGATGAAACGCAGCTCAATTGTCTGAAGGCATCATGGGAATTTGACCCGATGGCACCTGAAAACAAAATCACTGTTCCAGCGACATTGATCGTTGCTTTCAATGACAATGAGCCTGAGGACTTGAAACAATTCAAGAGAGAGAAAGGAACGTCTTTCTGTGAAAAGTATCAGGCTGAAAAAATTGAAATGGAGGACACCGATCATTTGATCATGTTGGATAAACCAAAAGAATTGTCACGATATATCTTAGAAAAACAACTGACAGGAAAGTAATGAAAGAGACCTTGCGGATCCATCGATACCACAATCGATGGATCCGCCTTTTCGTTTTAGCTCAAGTTAAAGTGCCACTTTTCTTAAAATAGGGAAATTATGTTAGAATGGTAGAAAAATAGAAAGAAGTGGAAATCATCGAACATATTGAAGAGCCCGTTATATCGATAAAGAATTTAAAGAAGAACTACGGAATGAATCTTGTGCTTAATGGTATTGATTTAACTGTCAACAAGGGACAGATTATTGGATATATCGGACCGAATGGCGCTGGCAAAAGTACAACTGTGAAAATCATGCTTGGGCTGGAAGAGGATTATCAGGGAGAAATCAAAATCTTTGGCGATAATATTGCCAAAGGTAATGTCGATTATAAGCGCAGGATTGGATATGTGCCAGAGATTGCAGAGCTTTATGACAATCTGACCGCACAGGAATATTTGACCTTTATTGGAGAAATGTACGGACTCGACAGAGCGGAGGCAGATGAGAAGGCGCTCAGGTTGATGAGAGTATTTGGACTTGATGAAAACTATTATTCACGCATTTCTTCTTTCTCAAAGGGGATGAAGCAAAAAGTCTTAATCATTTCAAGTCTTCTGCATAATCCTGATTTGCTATTCCTGGATGAACCGATAGGCGGCCTGGATGCAAACAGTGTGATGGTGTTCAAAGAAATATTGGCCCAGCTGGCTGCACAGGGAAAGACCATCTTTTACTCCTCGCATATTATGGAGGTCGTGGAGAAAATCAGCAGCAGGATCATTCTATTGAATGAAGGCAGAGTGATTGCCGATGGGAGCTTTGAAGAGCTTAAGTCCAAGAATAAAGAGGGAACGTTGGAGGAAATCTTCAATCAGCTGACCGGCTTTGATGAACATAAGCAACTTGCTGAAGAATTTGTAGCCATCGTTCAAGGAGGATAGAGAATGAAAGATTTTCAAACATTAAAGATTTTGGATCTATTCAAGCATCTTTTTTTAAAACTAGGCATTGACTATCCCTCGTTAAGAAAAATCCTTCAAGTAAAGCTCACATTGGATGGCAGAAGGGTTCCAACCGTTTTTAATCAGTATAAGAAGAAAACCTCGGAAAAACTCGATACAGGAAATAGTTTCATTAAGTCTCTTTGGATCTATGCACTGATGGGTTTGTTTCTTGTTCCATTTATTTTGATGAAGAATAATGAGTTTTTTCAAATGACCATTGCTTTCAGTGTGATCATTTTTATCATCATGACCTCTATGATTTCCGATTTTTCTTCGGTGCTGCTTGATATCAGGGATAAAAATATCCTGCATACAAAGCCAATCGACAAAGCCACTTTAAGTGCTGCCAGATCGATACATATCTGTATTTATCTTTTCTTCTTGACTGCTGCCGTCACTGGCATCCCGCTTATAATCGCCCTCTTCAATCAGGGCTTGGAGTTTTTTCTCTTGTTTTTGGCTGATATTCTTTTAGCCGATACATTGATTGTCGTGCTTACTGCGCTCGTTTATTTTATGATTCTTAAGTTTTTTGATGGAGAAAAACTCAAGGATATCATCAATTATGTCCAGATTGCTTTATCTATTGTGGTCATTGCCGGTTATCAATTGGCAGCCCGCTCCTTTGAGTTGGTGGATCTCCACTTTGAAATGACAGTAAAATGGTGGCAGATGTTCATTCCATCAATTTGGTTCGGTTCAACGTTTGATTTGTTATTAAATCATCATTACGATTCAAGAATTGTGATATTCAGCTTATTATCAATCATCATTCCGGCATCTGCTATCATGGGTTATATCAAGCTGATACCTTCCTTTGAACGGAACCTCCAAAAGCTGGCATATTCTGCTGGAGCAAGAAAAGCTTCAGGAAATTGGCTTCAGGATAAATTGGCCCTGATTTCTTGCAGAAACAGGGAAGAGCGTTCATTTTTTCGCTTTGCTGGAATTATGTTTAAAAATGAAAGGGATTTTAAACTTAAGGTCTATCCCTCACTCGGTTTTTCGTTCATTCTGCCATTTATTCTAATATTCAATCAATCAAGAATGAATTCTCTTGATCATATCTCATCAGGAAAAATGTATTTAACATTATATTTCAGTGTCCTAATGCTCCCGACCATCGTGTTGATGATGAGATATTCCGGAAAAGCGAAGGGGGCATGGATCTTTAAATCTTTCCCCATCCAGGACATCCAGCTCCTATTTAAAGGTACGTTGAAAGCAGCTATGGTAAAGCTGTTTCTTCCAATCTATTTACCGTTGAGTATTATCTATATTTACATCTTTGGAATCCGTATATTCCCAGATTTGTTAGTTATCTTAATAAGTGCTTGCCTCTTTATAGTAATTTGTTTTAAAGTCTTGAAGTCTCCTGTTCCATTTTCCGAGCCCTTCGAAGCAGTGCAGCAAAATGAAAGCTGGATGATCATTCCACTTCTCCTCGTCCTAGGTGTGTTCGCTGGCATTCACATGATAAGCATCCGCATTCCGTTTGGGGTCTATGGGTATTCTGTTTTCTTATTGATTGCTAATTGGTTGACTTGGAAAAATACGTTTAAAAAAGCAGCTGAAAATATTTCATCATAATTAGGGAGCCTTGCCTCACAGCACGGCTCTTTTTCATGTGGTTTTGAATAAGTTTTCCAATTAGGTCGTTCGTGGTATTCTAAAACAACAAGAAATCAGAAATGAGGAATGACGATGAGCGAAAATAATCATATTCCCTTCATTGAGCATGAACTTGCCATTTTTGTGAGAAGGGCCGAAGCCACAAGGATCGCTAATTTGAAGTATCAGGACATTGAGAGATCAACCTACCTGCTGCTCCTTCACTTAGAGGAAAATGGTCCGATGGGAATCAAGTCATTGGCCGATGCATTTCAATTGGACTTATCGACCTTAAGCAGACAGACCTCTTCATTGGAGGCAAAAGGGTATGTGAAACGAACCGCAAATCCACAGGATGCAAGGGTTAACTTACTTTCCATCACAGACATTGGCCAAGGACAATTGAGCGAAGTGCGTGAACTTAGGCAAGAATTTTATTCCCGATTGCTGATGGACTGGAATGATGAGGACCAGGAAAAGTTTGGCGAGCTGCTGCAAAAGTTCAATCAAACAGTCGTAAAATATAAAAAATCACAATAGGGTTGCAAATAATTCCAATCTATGTCACTTGAAATTCGGCTAAAAGGTTGTATAATACAACGTTGTGTCATACAAGTATATTATTTTTGAAAATAGATTGGAGTGTACATTATTAATGAAAGGATTAAAACTATTTGTACAGGATTGGAAGCATATCCTGAAGAGCAGGAAAACGATCTTGGCCATCGCCATCCTGCTTTGTATGCCGCTTCTTTATGCCGGGATGTTCATTGCAAGCTACTGGAATCCTTACGGCAACTTGGATAAGCTTCCAGTCGCGGTCGTGAATTCGGACAAAGGAGCCGTCATGGACGGTGAATCCTTGCATGTTGGGCAGGATTTAGCCGATGAGTTGAAGAAGAATTCGAATTTGGATTTTCATTTTGTAGATAAGCAGGATGGAGAAAAAGGGCTGAAAAATGGAGACTACTACATGGAGGTTTTGATTCCCGAAAACTTCTCCACAAATGTGACGACGCTCACCGAGAAAAATCCTCAGCCGGCAAAGCTGGTTTATAAAACGAACCAGGGAAACAATTTCGTAGCGAGCCAAATCAGTGCAACGGCGGTCGCTAAATTAAAGGATAAAGTAGGGGATGAAATAACAAAATCCTATACAAAGAACGTCTTCTCAAACTTAAAGACCATTTCAAATGGGTTGGCAAAAGCAGGGGACGGAGCGGAAAAGCTTCATACCGGAATGTCTGATTTGGAAGGCGGGTTTACTACTTATCAGGAAAAAATGAAAGACCTATCCGCCGGCACTCACCAGCTGTCACAGGGCATCGGTCCTTTGGCAGCTGGAGCAGAAGCGCTTCAGCAAAATATGGAGAATCTCCATGGAGGGGCTCAAACACTTGTTGGAGGGATAAGTAAATTAAATACCTCCCAAAAGCAATTGACGGACGGAGCAGAAAAAGTCGCCGGAGGCTTGAAACAGCTGGGGGCACAAATGGAAATCGCCAAGCAGGATACTGGAACGGCTGGGGATGATACAGAAAATCTCGTTAATCAGATGAAGGAATTTGTGAAAAACCACCCTGAGCTCAAAGATGATCCTGCCTTGAAGGAAATGATGAGTACAGGAGAACAAGTTTCACAGGATGTCCAAAAGGTCAACCAGGAGCAGACAGGATTGGCAGAGGGAATGTCACAGTTGCAAACAAATCAATCACAAATTGCTTCCGGCATGCAGCTTTTCGGTCAAAAGCTGGGTGAGGCTTCAGCTGGAGCAGGAAAGATTGCCGGTGGGGCAGCTCAATTGAATGCAGGAATGGCTAAGTGGTCGAGTGGATTCGAGACGTTTGGGGCAGGAGTGAAAAAGGTAGACGATGGATCGCACAAGCTATCCGCAGGCACATCGAAGCTTGCGGACGGGATGATTCAGCTGGAGGATGGCAGCGGAGAATTGGCGGACAAGTTATCAACTGCAGCCAAGAAATCATCCGACATCCAATCAAATGACGCGATGGTCAACATGTTCTCGCGGCCGGTCCAATTAGTGGAGTCGCAGATGAACAAAGTCCCTAATTATGGTGTCGCGATGGTCCCTTATTTCTTGACGCTTGGATTATTCGTCGGGGGACTGCTCGCAGCCAATGTCATTCCGTTTTCAAGGGAATCACAGAAGGGACATTCGGGATGGACGCATTTTGTCAATAAGCTCACACTCTATCTTTCGTTGAGTGTTCTGCAGACCGTCCTTGTCGATGCCGTGATCTTGTATGGTTTTAATATCGATGTATTGAGCATCCCGCATTTCGTCCTGCTCAGTCTGATTACATCGTTCATCTTCGTCACGCTCATTTTCATGTTTGTCTCGCTGATCGGACCATTAGGGAAATTCGCAGCCATTTTCCTTTTGGTGTCACAGCTGGCCTCATCAGGAGGGACGTTCCCGATTCAATTGGCGCCGCATGCCATCCAGACATTCGGGAAATACTTGCCAATGACTTATGCGGTAAAAGGCTTCCGCAGCGTCATTTCGACAGGTGACTGGACCAAGTATTGGGGCGACGTAGGCATTCTGCTGGGATTCATTACAGGTTTCATGATTATTGCGTTGCTGATGGTGTTGAAAGCAAATAGGAAATCAAGCAGAACCCATTTGATGGAGCGTGCTGCTTAAGGTAGGGGCTGTCGAAAAAACTTATTTCGACAGCTTTTTTTCATGCTTTAAATAGTATTGGTTCAAGCGTTTGGCTGAATGCTGAAGAAGTTGTCCATCATATGAAAGGTGCCTATATGAAGAGTGAATTCGAGGAAGACTAATGTCGAAAATACTAATGATGCCAGATCAAGACCTTTTTGGGGAGGTTCACTAGCTTCCAGATTGCCGTTATCTTCGAAAAGCAGAGATTTATCAGCGAAAAAACCATTTTATCTACGAAAATGCACCATATATCTGCGAAAAATCCAATATATCGATTTTTCTACGTTTAACGACGATTTTCGACACACCTTTATCAACCAAAATATAGTCATTATTGGATACCGGCAAGACTGCTTTCACTTAGCATTTTCAAAGCCATTGCTCTCTTTTCCTGATTCATTTAAACTGTATGATAATGAAGATGATCGGCTGCGGCCTTCTCGCGTAAATGCAAAATGGAGAGATGTGAATGAAACAGCAATTAAAATACGATATTATGGAAGTTTGTTTGCTGGCGGGAAAGCTGCTGCTTGAAAGCGGGGCTGAAACGTACCGTGTTGAGGATACGATGATGCGGATTGCTGCATCTTTTGGGATTCCTCAGTCTCACAGCTTTGTGACACCCACCGGCATCATTTTTTCAATCGAAACGTCAGAACCGACAAAAACTAAACTGATCCGTATTTCCGAGCGTACGACGGATTTGAAGAAAGTTACGATGGTCAATCGGATTTCGCGAAAAATCAGCGAAGGAAATGTAACATTGGATGAAGCTTACGAAATGCTGATGGAAGTGAAGACGGCAAACCTTGCTTTTTCTTTTCCGATACAAGTCCTTGCTGCATCGATTTCAAGCGGATGTTTTCTCATCATGTTTCAAGGGAAATGGGCGGATTTCATTCCTGCACTTGCTGCGGGGGGATTCGGTTTTTTCGTGCTAGTCTTTTTCCAAAGGCTTTTGCAAATAAAATTTTTCACTGAATTTTTAGCATCGATGATGATTGGCTTGATTTCATTAGGGCTCGTCCGATCCGGCGCGGGAACTGAACTCGATAAGATCATCATCGGCTCAGTCATGCCGCTTGTTCCTGGGTTGCTCATAACCAATGCGGTCAGGGATCTGATGGCCGGCCATTTGCTGTCAGGGTTGTCCAAAGGTGCTGAAGCCTTTCTGACGGCGTTTGCGATCGGCTCAGGAATTGCGGTTGTGTTGACGTTTTTGTAGATATTATGTGGAAGGAGCGGGAACATTGTTGTACATGGAGCAAGTACTCACCAGCTTCATCGCTTCCGCGGGGTTTGGGATCCTCTTCAACGTCCCGAAGGAGTCGTTGATCAAATGTGGATTTGTCGGAACGATTGGATGGATGGGCTATTTAGGGTTGACGGAAGCAGGAATGGATTTAGTTCTGGCGACGGTTTTGTCTGCTTTTTTAGTGGCTGTGATCAGCCAGTTCTTTGCAAAAAAATATAAGACCCCCATCATCATTTTCACCGTTGCGGGCATCATTCCGCTTGTTCCCGGGGGGATGGCCTACGATGCGATGAGGAACTTTGTCCAGAATGATTATAATGCTGCCATCAATCTTGCAGCAAAAGCATTCATGATATCCGGATCCATTGCAATGGGACTTGTCTTTTCTGAAGTCGTCAATCAGCTGA
Organism: Falsibacillus albus; assembly: GCF_003668575.1. NCBI lineage: Bacteria > Bacillati > Bacillota > Bacilli > Caryophanales > Bacillaceae > Falsibacillus > Falsibacillus albus. The sequence continues at coordinate 132,520 of NZ_RCVZ01000012.1, forward strand.
TTCGAAAATCCAAGCTGGGGCTTCGAAAATAATCAATCATAGACATAGCGCTCCGGCAGTAACCAAAAATCAACAAAAACGAGGCTGTTTCCTTTTCCGGAAAAGCCTCGTTTTTTATGGTTTATAGCATGATTTTTAAGATAATGTCTTTTAATGTGCTGACGGTTTCAATCTCGGAAAAATCAACTCCTAATTGGATGGATGTTTGAGCAATTTCCGGCCGGATGCCTGTTACAATGGTTTTTATGCCGATCATCCGAAGTGCTTCAATCATTTGGAATAATTGATGGGCAACCATCGTATCGACCATGATCACACCTGAGAAATCAATGACGAGAACAGAAATGGCTTCAGTCATGCTTTGTTCAAGCGTGGATTCCATCAGGCTTTTTGCGCGATCGGTATCAATATCTCCTATCAGTGGTAGGAGTCCGACTTTCTCTGTCAATGCAATGACCGGCGCACTCAATTCTTTAATCAGATTGGCTTGTGAGGATAAACGGGTCAATAGGATTTCCATGAAGTGGGCTGTGAAGGTTTCCAATACATAATCCAACGTATAATTGATTTTTTTCTCCCACTCGAATATATCATCCATCGTGATCTCCAATGATGTTTCGTGGACAAATCTTTGAACATATTGCCAATAGACGCGCCTGAAAATCCCTGAATTACTGGCGACCTCTGTCAAGGAAGTCTGGGATTTGACTCGATCGGCTGCCGTCATACTTGTCCACTCGGAAATCGTTTTTTTCATTTCATCGTCTGTTTGCAGCAACGATTGTGCCACGTACCTTACATATTGAGAGTTTTGTTCTTTGATTCTATTCAGGGTGTGAGCAGGTGCATCCACTGAATAATCGGATCCTGCTGCTTTAACTTGATGCTGAAGCCAGTCTTCAGTGAACTGAGGGGCATGTTCGTTCAGGAATTGATATAAGGCATTTGCTTTTTCTTCCATGCTCTTCTCCCATCTCTTATGTAAGTGATTAGTGTGAATCTTTCCTTTAATATTAGTTAAAATGCTAACTTTTTTCAAAAAATTATAGGTTTATTGGATAAATAAGGGTGATGCGTAATTTTAGAAGGTTGTTTTCACAATGATTGTTTTTTTTTGCAGTATTTCAAAAATGAATGATCATTTTATGTTGATTGGAGCGGAAGGTGCGAGACTCCGCAACGCAGCGAGGAGATATTGGGCGGATGTTCGATTAAGTTCGGCACATCGTGTGCCACCATCGAACGACCTCACTTCGTGTGAGGCCCCTCGGAATCGAGCGTCCTTCCGCGGATATCAACCTTGCTTAATCATTGGCTAAAGGCAATAAACTTTTCGAAAAGTGTCATATGAAAAAATCAATTCTCAAATAAAAGAAAAAGAGATATGATTATCAATAGATTTATATTTAGTGTAGCAAAATAAAGCAATTCAAGATATTCATTTCGTGTAATATTCATAAATTAATTATGGAAGACAACACATGGGGGCTTCGTTATGTTTAAAATCAAAGACTATCTGAGACCTTATAGGTTATCGATTTTCATTGCTTTGCTGTTTATGTTGACCGAATTGGTCGTGGAGTTGTGGAATCCGGTTTTTATGGCCAAAATCATTGATCAGGGCATATTGAAAAAGGATGTTCCCCTCATTATTAAATGGGGAAGTGTCATGGTGGGCTTCTCTTTGATCGGATTCACAGCAGGCATCATCAATTCGTTTTCCGCCAGCCATGTCAGCCAAAATTTTGGATTTGATGTGAGAAAAAGCTTATTTGAAAAAATACAATCCTTTTCGTTTGCGAATTTTAGCAGGTTCCCGACATCATCATTGATCACGCGTATGACGAATGATGTCACCCAGCTTCAGGGGACGGTTTTTGCCTCGCTAAGGATCATGCTCAGGGCGCCCCTTCTTGTGATTGGTGGTGCGGTGATGGCACTGACGGTCAATGTGAAGCTTGCTCTTGTGCTGGTCATCGTCATTCCGTTATTGACCGTTTTCCTTAACTGGATGATGAGAAAGGGAAGTGTCATGTTCAGGACCGTTCAGAAAAAGCTTGATTCAGTGAATCTTGTCATGAGGGAAAACCTGACCGGTATGAGACTGATCAAAGCGTTTCTCCGAAGAGGATATGAGATTGGCAGATTTACTAAAGCGAATGATGAACTGAAAGATAAAACGATTTATGCATTCAGGGTCATTGAAGTGACGCTCCCTGTCCTGATGCTCGTCATGAATGCCAGTATTCTGGTGATATTATGGTTTGGCAGCAAAGGAGTGGTTTCCGGAAGCGTCAAGGTTGGGGAAGTAGTGGCAGTCGTGAACTATGCGACAAGGATTTCCGCTGCCATCTCCATGCTGACGTTCATCATCATGAACTTTTCACGAGCTCAAGCTTCCAATCAACGCATCAAGGAAGTAATGGAAACTGAAATCGATTTGACGGACACGGAACACTCGGATCAGAGCAAGCAAATCAATGAAGGCAAGATTGAATTTGGCCATGTCTCTTTTCGCTATCCTGAAACAGAAGAGGACGCGTTAAAATCCGTATCCTTCACGATTGATCCTGGTGAAAGAATGGCCATTTTGGGGGCTACGGGCTCTGGAAAATCATCTATGTTTCAGTTGATTCCGAGATTGTATGATACAACGGCGGGGAGTGTGCTCATCGATGGCAACCCTGTGGAATCGATCAAACTTGAAAAGCTCAGGAAACAGATAGGCTTTGTTCCACAGGAAGCGCTGCTTTTCTCTGGATCGGTAGCTGAAAACATTGCATGGGGAAAAGAAGGGGCATCCATGGAAGAAATCATCAAGGCGGCAAAGGCTGCCCAAATCCATGAAACGATCATGCGGCTGCCGGATGGATACGATACGCTGCTCGGCCAACGAGGCGTCAATTTATCGGGAGGACAGAAGCAAAGGCTGTCCATTGCACGCGCCTTGGTGAGGAACCCGAAAATTTTAATGCTGGATGACAGTACGAGCGCATTGGACCTGAATACTGAAGCCAAGCTTTTGAAGGCGCTGAGGGAATACTCTTGTACGACGCTGATCATCACGCAGAAAATAAGCACAGCTCTCCAGTCAGATATCATTTTGCTTCTCGAGGATGGCAAGGTCATTGCCAAAGGAAAACATGAAGAGCTCTTGGCGACCTCCGCACTCTATCAAAATATTTATATATCTCAATTCGGAGAGGAGAGTTTAAAGAATGTCCAGACCTCCTAATCAACAATCAGGACCTTCCCGCGCCGGCACTGTTCGCCGTGGACATCCCCACGGCTTTCCGAGGGAAAAAGTAAAGCTGAAGAATTGGAAAGGTACGGTCAGGCGGATCTGGAGCTATTTGGCTGAAAGCAAGGTTTTAATGATCCTGGTCCTTTTCATGGTTGTATGCAGCTCGGCCCTTGGCTTATTGGGCCCATTTTTGATCGGGAAAATCATAGACGATCATATTGTCATTAAAAAAATCGATGGTTTAAGCTTTCTGCTCGGCTCATTGGTTTTGATCTACATAGGCTATTCCATAGCGATCTGGTATCAAAACTACTGGATGATCGGCATCGCCCAGAAAACGGTCAATACGATGCGAAAGCAGCTATTCAGCCATTTGCACACGCTTCCGATCCCTTTCTTTGATAAAAGGCAGCATGGGGAATTAATGAGCCGGATCACCAATGATATTGAAAATGTGAGCCAAACGCTCAACAGCTCGGTGATCCAGATTTTCTCCAGTTTGCTGACGCTGATTGGAACGATTGTCGTCATGCTATGGATCAGCCCGTGGTTGACTCTATGTACGTTGGTCATCGTGCCTTTGATGGTGCTTGGGATGAAATGGATCACAAGCCGCACCGGCAAGCTGTTCAAGGAACAACAGCGCAACCTGGGTGAACTGAATGGGTTTATTGAAGAAACGATTTCCGGACAGCGGATTGTCAAAACATTTTCGCAGGAAAAGAAAATGATCGAGGATTTCATGATCAAAAATGAGGCATTGAAAAAATCCGGCTATTGGGCCCAGACTTATTCAGGGTTCATCCCCAAACTGATGAATATGTTAAATAACTTGAGCTTTGCGATTATTGCAGGAGTCGGTGGTTTATTTGCCTTGAAGGGAGCCATTTCAATCGGTGCGATCGTCATTTTTGCCGAGTATGCCAGACAATTCACAAGGCCGCTGAATGAACTGGCCAACCAATTCAATACATTGCTTTCCGCTGTTGCGGGGGCGGAGCGGGTATTCGAGATATTGGATGAGGACGAAGAGGAGGCAGATGAAACAGATGCCGAGCATTTGCCGATCACGAAAGGGGAAGTTGATTTTAACAGTGTGAACTTCTCCTATGAAAAAGGAAATAAGACCGTGAAGGACATAAGCTTCCATGCTTCTCCGGGACAGACGGTCGCACTCGTCGGACCGACAGGCGCAGGGAAAACGACGATCATCAATTTACTCTCGCGCTTTTACCAGGTCGACAGCGGCCGGATATTAATAGACGGCCATGACATCAATGGTATGACAAGAACAAGCTTGAGACAAAATATGGGGTTTGTGCTCCAGGATTCCTTCTTATTTGAAGGGACGATCAGGGAAAATATCCGATATGGCCGTTTGGACGCGGCTGACCATGAAATAGTGGAGGCTGCGAAACTGGCAAATGCCCACTCATTCATCATGAAGCTTCCGAAGCAATACGATACGGTCATAAAACAAGATGGCAGCGGCATAAGTCAAGGGCAAAAACAGCTGCTTTCCATCGCAAGGGCAATTCTATCAAACCCGGTATTCCTCGTATTAGATGAGGCGACAAGCAGCATCGATACCATCACTGAGCTGAAAATCCAGGATGCCCTACAGCGGCTGATGGAAGGAAGAACGAGTTTTGTCATCGCCCATCGATTGAACACGATTCAAAAAGCCGATCAAATCCTTGTTTTATCGGAAGGGCAGATCATTGAAAGTGGAACGCATGAATCACTGCTGAAACAGAAAGGCTTTTATCATGACCTATTTCACAACCAACTGCAGCAAGGTGTTATGTAATATCGTATGTAGAGAACGAGGGAAGCAGAAAAGTTCCCTCGTTCTTTTTAATGGTTGTCTTCCAAAGATTGTTTTCTCATACTTTGTTGCTTTGCTAATAAAGCAGGATTGTTCAAGCAAAGTTTATGTTTCTATTAAGTCATAATGGTGCCGGCCCGTTGGGATGCTTGATGATATACATGCACCCATTCACCTCCTTACTCATAAGTTGTAAGTGTTAAATAGAGATGAGGAGGAGGACTTTTTTTATGAATTCATTTATGGGTATGAACGACCCAATGCTTTACAATGAATACTTTGAAGACGTTGATCCATTTAGACCAGCTGGCCAAGGCGGCGGAGGTTCATGGGGCGGCCAAGGCGGCGGAGGTTCATGGGGCGGCCAAGGCAGCGGAGGCTCATGGGGCGGCCAAGGCGGCGGCTCATGGGGTGGCCAAGGCGGCGGAGGCTCATGGGGCGGCCATGGTGGCGGAGGTTCATGGGGCGGCCATGGTTGGAATCCTTGGTGGGGCCACGGGCATGGAGGGAATCCCTGGTGGGGTCACGGCGGTCAAGGACAAGGATGGAATCAACCTTGGAATTGGGGGCAAAACGGCCATTGGCAGCATGGCGGGAATTGGGGCAATACTCCTTGGGGCCAGCATCCATGGGGATGGGGCCAAGGAATGGGTCAAGGAAGTCAATGGAATTGGTAATAGAATAAAAGGCTTAAATAAAAGCGAGGACGGGTTCCGATCACCAAATAACCCACTCGCTTTTTTACAATTTATGGATGGTGCCTGTCACCCCATTAAAGTTATAATGAAATGGAATAGTCCAAGGGGGGATGCAGGGATGTCGAAGGAAGAACAGTTTTCGGAAGTTTTTCAGGCTCTGAGGGGGATTCTTGAGCAGTATGAAGAGGGGATGGAGGTAAAAGCGGATAATGATGAAAGCTATTATCTCGATACCAGATACACATATTCTGCGAATAATAAGCCGATCTTTTTTGGGGCGGCCAAGATCAATAAAAATTATGTAAGCTATCACCTGATGCCCGTTTATGTTTGTCCTGAATTGCTGGATTCCGTATCATCAGAATTACGGAAGAAGATGCAGGGAAAATCATGCTTTAATTTTAAAAAAGTCGAAGAAGGCTTGTTTCTTGAACTGAAGGAATTGACGGTAAAGGGAGCGGAGAAATTCCGGCAAAAGCAGTTCATTGAATGAATATGCAGAACTTAATTGAAATGATAATATGTTAACATAATTTAAATAGGTATAAAGACCCGTAAACTAGTATTCTAACAAGTTGCTTTGCGGGTCTTTTATTATTCCAAAAAAAGTTTGTTTCATAAAAAGATATTATTATGTATAATTCTTAATATATTAAAAATTCTGTTATTGTTAGGGGGAAATGGGTTGGATACATTCATTAACAATTTAAGCGGGTGGTTATGGAGTTCACCTATGATTTACATGTGTCTGGGCATCGGATTGATCTTTTCCTTGATGACGAGATTTCTGCAGGTAAGACACATTAAGGACATGGTCATGCTCATGTTCAAAGGCAAAAGCTCGGATGCAGGGGTATCATCCTTTCAGGCTTTGGCCATTGCTTTATCGGGAAGGGTAGGAACCGGGAATATTGCCGGTACAGCCACAGCTATCGCATTTGGCGGACCTGGTGCCGTTTTTTGGATGTGGGCGATTGCTTTTATCGGGGCTGGCAGTGCATTCGTGGAATCCACATTGGCCCAGATTTATAAAATCAAACAGGATGGCCAGTATCGCGGCGGACCTGCTTACTATATCGAAAAGGGAATCGGCGTGAAATGGTATGCTTCATTGTTTGCTTTTGCGGCGATTGTGGCGATGAGTATGCTGATGCCGGGAGTTCAGTCGAATTCAATCGCCTTAGGACTTGATAATGCGTTTGGGATCAGTCCGAAGATTACGGGATTGGGACTTGTCATTTTATTGGCAGTCATCATCTTTGGCGGGATCAAACGGATTGCCAATGTAGCACAATATGTCGTTCCATTCATGGCGGTCGGATATGTACTTATCTCATTAGTCATAGTATTGATGAACATTACAGAGCTTCCAAGTGTGATCGCGCTTATTTTCAAAAGTGCATTCGGAGCCGACCAAGCGTTTGGCGGTATCATTGGGATGGCTATTTCGTGGGGTGTCAAGCGAGGTATTTATTCAAATGAAGCAGGGCAGGGAACCGGTCCCCACGCCGCAGCTGCTGCCGAGGTATCACACCCTGCCAAGCAAGGTTTGGTCCAGGCATTTTCCGTTTATATCGATACGCTTCTTGTTTGTTCAGCGACTGCATTCATGATTTTATTCACGGGGATGTACAACACACAAGGCGAAGGCGGCAAGTTTATTGTTGAAAACCTTCCTGGTGTGGAAGCAGGACCGGCATTTACCCAGGCAGCCATTGAGAAAGTGATTCCAGGATTCGGTGCTGGGATGGTCGCCGTTGCGTTATTCTTCTTTGCATTTACGACCATCATGGCATATTACTACATTGCCGAGACAAATGTTGCTTATTTATTCAAAGGGAAATCCAATAAATTTGCAGTCTGGGCACTGAAATTCGTTCTATTAGGCGCGACCTTCTACGGCGCTGTAAAAACGGCAAAAATCGCTTGGGCGCTAGGAGATATCGGGCTTGGTATCATGGTTTGGCTCAATATGATCGCGATTGTCATACTTTATAAACCTGCGATGAAGGCACTGAAAGACTATGAACAGCAGAAGAAACTAGGACTCGATCCGGTTTTTAACTCTAAAAAGCTGGGAATTAAAAATGCCGAGTTCTGGGAAGAAGAATACAAAGTGGAAGAAGAGAAGGTTTCATAATCTTCAAAAAAACAGCTGATTTTGCAGCTGTTTTTTTGCTTGCATACTAATGCTGGAGCTTCCATGAAAGTCTATGATATGATAGTTTCCATATATTAGCTGTACGATGAAGAGGGGGGATCAACTATGGTATCCACATTTATACCTCGGCGAATGCTGGGAAAAAGTGACCTGGAGATGTCGGCACTTGGCTTGGGCACATGGCAATTCAGTAAAGGAAATGGTTTGGTTGGCCGGTTCTGGCCGGTGATGGAGCAGGAAGAAATAAAGAAAATCATTGAAGTCAGTTTAAATGGAGGCATCAACTGGTTCGATACAGCAGAGGTATACGGGAAAGGAAAATCCGAAGAAGCCTTGGCGGAAGCGATTTTATCACTGGGCGATCAAGCGGCTGGTGCCATGGTTGCAACGAAGTGGTGGCCTCTGTTCAGGAGGGCTGGTTCGATTACATCTACGATCGGAAAAAGACTGGATGCTCTAAAAGGCTTAAACATTGACTTATATCAAATCCACCAGCCGTTTTCTTTTTCGCGTGTCAGCGCTGAAATGGACGCCATGGCGGAACTGATATCCCAAAAGAAAATACGATTTGCTGGCGTAAGCAACTTCAACGCCGAGAAGATGATCAAAGCACATCAGGTTTTGGCCGGGCATGGATTCCCTCTCGTTTCCAATCAAGTGAAATACAGCTTGCTCGATAGAAGAATTGAACAAAATGGTGTTCTTCAAGCAGCAAAGGATCTAGGCATCTCAATCATCGCGTATTCACCATTGGAACAAGGGATCTTAACCGGGAAATTCCATGAAAATCCTAAGCTGATCAAAAATATAAGCGGTCCGCGCAAATATATGTCCTATTTCAAGCCTGCTGGGCTGGAAAAGACAAAGCCGTTGATTGATTTATTAGCGAGGATCGCAAAGGAATACAATGTATCCTCAAGCCAAGCCGCGCTGAACTGGTTGATTCATTTCCATGGAGACAGTGTGTTTGCCATTCCTGGTGCCTCTAAACTGCGCCACGCGGAAGAAAATATCGGAGCGCTGTCATTTAAGCTAACTCCAGAACATATGGAAGAAATCGATCATGCATCAAAGAAGATCCTGAAGCATTAAAGGGAAACAACTCTAAAATTAGAGTTGTTTTTTCAATGTGTGCCCGGCATGGGTGATAACTCGGTGGTGAAAGTCCACTACAGACTTGGCAGTAG